>JBDKVD010000099.1:0-1606 GCA_039679325.1 Smithella sp. | reverse complement strand
AGACCAAAGAAAATCCGCAGCGGGTAAAAGATGCACCATTGAACACGGAGGTAAGCAGGATGGACGAAGTACTGGCCGCCCGCAAACCCGACGTGTGCTGGAAAAGAAAATAGAGGCATAAATGGGGGCATAAATGGGGTCAAATCTTTAATCTTGACAATTGAATATTGGAGGGGGATCAGATCCATAGAAATAGGTATTTTGGCCTAACCAGCAGAAGGGCGGCGTAAATTATTCGCACCTAAACCCGAACCGATACAAAGGAGGATCAGATGTCAGACGTAAGTAATCTTGTTGGCGCAGTTTTAAATATGAAAGATCTGGTTTCCTATCAGCCCGGATCAGTTGTCAGTCGCACTGTGATCGATAAAGATGCCGGGACGGTTACTTTGTTTGCTTTCGACTCTGGACAGGGACTGAGTGAGCATACTGCACCCTTCGATGCGCTGGTCCAGATTATTGATGGAACAGCGGCTATAACAATAGCCGGGTCGGTTCATACCGTCAAAGAAGGGGAGATGATTATAATGCCGGCAAATAAACCGCATGCATTAAAAGCAAATCCCCGGTTTAAGATGCTTCTTGTTATGATCAGAAAATAATGATGACTGCCGACCACGAAAAACCACAGCTCCTGCGCAAGCCGCCCTGGCTGAAAGTTCGCCTGCCGCATGCCCAAGAGAGCCGGAAGATCAGAACTACTCTGGCCGGGCTCAAGCTTCATACCGTCTGTCAGGAGGCGGCATGCCCCAATATCGCTGAATGTTTTGCCGGTGGTACGGCGACTTTTTTAATTCTCGGGAATATCTGCACCAGGAATTGTCTATACTGCAATGTGCAGCATGGCTCTCCACTTCCTGTAGATGAAAGAGAAGCGGATCAGCTTGTTACCGCAGTTCAGGAAATGAACTTAAAATATGTCGTCATAACGTCGGTAACCCGGGATGATCTGCCGGACGGCGGCGCGGGAATTTTTGCCGACTGCATCAATAAGTTGCGCCGTGCTCAACCGGAATGCAAAATCGAAGTATTGATTCCCGATTTTCAAGGGAACACTGCCGCGCTGGAAAAAGTTATCGAAGCTCGTCCCGACGTAATCAATCACAATATGGAAACTGTGAAACCACTATTTCCCCGGCTGCGTCCTCAGGGCAATTACGAAGTATCGTTGGAGCTTCTCAGCCGGATAGCAGCATCTTCTCTTGTTTCCAAAAGCGGTTTCATGATCGGTTTTGGTGAAAGCCAGGATGAAATTTTGCGCCTGATGGATGATCTGGCCGCCGTCTCCTGTACGCGCCTGACAATAGGGCAGTATCAGCAGCCGACTCTCCAACATTGGCCGGTTGTGAAATACTATCATCCCGACGAATTTGCCCGGTTGCAAGAAATTGCAGGCAAACGCGGATTTAAATATGTAGAGGCAGGACCATTGGTGCGCAGCTCTTATCATGCGGCGCGGGCTGATCTTTAAAAAGATCCTGGCAAAAGTCATTATTATCCGGATCATCCGTTACCGGTAAAGTTTGCCTCCCGGTTCAACTTGTTGTTATTATGTTATTGACATAAAAGGCTTTTCTCTTTATAAGCTCCGCTTACAGACAACCAT
>JBDKVD010000098.1:0-4619 GCA_039679325.1 Smithella sp. | reverse complement strand
AGGTAAAGAAGTTGTCCAAAGAGATGCTGTCCGGTTCCCGCAATGCCGCCTTTGAATTTCGGATGGTGACTAAACAGAATCATATCCGGTGGATTTCAGAAACAGTCACCGCCATCCAGTATGGCGGAAAACCGGCTATTCTGGGCAACGCCATCGACGTTACCGAACTTAAACAGGCCGAAGAAGCGCTCAGGGAAAGCGAGAGATTACACAACATCATTTTAGGATCGCCGATTCCAGCGTTTGTGATCGGAAAGGATCATCAAATTATCCACTGGAATAAAGCACTGGAGGAACTCGGCGGGATCAAGGCTGAAGATGTGATAGGAACGTCAGATCATTGGAAAGCGTTTTACAAACATAAGCGTCCCTGCCTGGCTGACCTTCTGGTAGACGGGCTTGTAGACGAGATACCAAGATTATACACGGGAAAGTATGTTAAGTCCGAACTGATTGAAGATGCTTATGAGGCAACGGATTTTTTCCCGGAACTGGGTGAAGAAGGCCGGTGGCTTCATTTTACCGCTGCCGCAATGAGGGATTCCAAGGGATATATGGCAGGTGCCATAGAGACTCTCGAAGATATTACCGAAAAAAAGAGGATGGAAGAAGCTTTGCGAGAGAACGAAGAGAGGTTACGGGCAATCCTGGAGGGTTCGCCCACACCCACGTTCGTTATCGACCGCGACCATCGGGTTATCGTCTGGAACAAGGCCCTGGCAGAGCTTACCGGGGTGCGCAGTGTTAATGTCATCAATACCAGCGAACACCCGAAAGCATTCTATCGTGAAACACATCCGACCGTTGCCGATCTACTCGTAGATGAGACAGGGGACCTGACGGCCAAGATTCGGCAATGGTACGGCAGAGAGTATCAGCCCTCTAAACTACTGGATGAGGCTTACGAGTCCACCGGCCCGCTCACTTTCCCGGATAAGGAGCCTTCCTGGACCCACTTCACCTCGGCAGCCATTCGGGATGGTAAGGGAGAGCTTATCGGCGCAATGGAAACCATGACAGACGTTTCGCCCCTCAAGCATGCGGAAGACAAGCTGAAAGAAAACGTAACCAGGCTCAGAAAGGTGATGAACGGCATAATCTGGGCCATAGGCGAGATCGTCGAAACGCGTGATCCCTATACTGCCGGTCATCAGCACCAGGTGACTCAGCTCGCCACCGCTATTGCTGAACAAATGGAACTTCCCGCGGAAACAAGAGAGGCGATCCGTGTATCCGCCCTGCTGCATGATCTTGGGAAAATATATATCCCCGCCGAGATACTCAGCAAACCGGGACATATCAGCAACATCGAGAGGGAATTCATTCGCACACATCCTCAGGTCGGTTATGAAATTCTGAAATCAATTGAGTTTCCGTGGCCGATTGCGGAAATCGTCTTGCAGCACCATGAAAGAATGGACGGCTCCGGCTACCCGCGGGGCCTGAGGAATGGCGATTTACTTATTGAGGCACGCATCGTCGGGCTGGCGGATGTTGTGGAATCAATGGGTTCCCACCGCCCTTACCGGCCGACCCTCGGCATTGAAAGGGCATTGGAGGAAATCAGCAAAAACCGCGGAATTCTTTATGACCCCAATGTCGTCGACGCCTGCCTTGCCCTTTTCAGGGATAAAAATTTCCGGTTTGAGGAGACTAAAGGCAACGACGTCAAATGGCATTCGGACAGTTGAAAATAATACCAACTTGCATTCTTTGATGGATTCGTAAAAAGTCGCAAAAATAACAATTTTCAGACGGCCTCGTAAAATACCCTGAAGGGCACGCGAGGCAGCAGGCAAGGCGCGCAAATCATGAGGAAAGAGGAGTACTTATCGTACGCTGCATAGCCTGCCCCGTGCTTGACACGGGGAATAATGAAGCGCAACGCAGCATCCGGCCTTTTTACGAGGCCGTCTTCTTTGACTAACGGCTTAGTTTATCATAAATCATCATAACTGTATTAACATAAACCTGACTGTGGTTATAAAACCAGACAGCCTTTCTCTTCTGGTCGACCGGAGCGTCCTCCGCCCAGCCGAATATCCGGAGATAATGTCCTATGCTGAATTGCGCATCCGCCAGATTGAATGGACTGGCAATGCCGTCACCATCACCGTCGACGCCATAAAGCCGGAAAGAAGAAGGCAGGAATTGCGCCGGTCCCAGCGCCCCGGAAAAGGAACCGGAAATCGTTAAAGGATCCATACCCAAACCATTGGCCAGGTGAATAAGATTAGAAAGTTCATACACCGCCCATCTTGCCTTGCTTTTAGCTCTGTCGACGGTGTTTTTGTCGTTTATCTGCGGATAGGCCTTTGCATACAGAGCCTGCACTTCCTTCAGATAGTCCGGATTCTGCAACAAGGCCATATTGACGTATGCATCAACCACGTTAAAGGGCATCGGACATGTTGCCAGCCTGGATTCGATAAGCAAAATGGCTGTGATAATCCGGGATGAAGTCCCAAAACTTTTTTCCACGGCTGATAAAATTGCGGCATGCCTCTTCATGAATACTCTACCCCGCGCGATCTGTCGGGGTGTAACCTCCATAACGTCCGGTTGTTGCGCTGTTCCCCGGGGACTGGAATAGAAAAGGTTCTTGACAACAAAATCCGGACGAACGGACAGGCGGGAATCACGCGTAATTTTTTGCGCCTGCGACTTATTTACCCCTTCCGCAATCAGCATATCTTCGAGAATTTTTTTTGATGAATCACTCCATGACGAGGCAAATGCAGGCGTCAGAAAAATGATGCCCAGCAATAAAATATATAATGATAACTTTCCCACGCCATCTCCAGTGAATTTCTTTTAAATTTCCTATTACCTTTCATATTCCTTTTAGGCAAGTTCATTTCATAATCAGGCAGAATCAGCGAAGAAGTTAAATAAAAATCGGCAAAATGATTGTATGTTGCAAAAAATATAACAAAAGATTATAGGTTTACAACTATTGATCTCATGATGAGGTGCAGTTTGGCAACTCCACAAATTCCCGCAGTTGATCCCTTTGCGCGTCAATTTCCTCCCCGCGGCCCGTACCGTTTATTTCCTCTTCTGACAACACTGCGAAATTATAAGCGCGATTGGTTGCTGCAGGATATAGCCGCCGGACTGGTACTTACGGCAATTCTCGTACCTGTCGGCATGGGATACGCATCTGCATCAGGTTTACCGGCCATTTACGGTCTTTATGCCACCATCATTCCGCTTATCGTGTATGCTGTCTTTGGCCCGAGCCGCATTCTGGTTCTGGGACCCGATTCGGCGCTGGCTGCACTCATTGCTGCAACAATTCTGCCTCTGGCTGCGGGTAATCCAGATAAGGCAATAGCCCTTGCCGGTATGCTGGCTATTTTATCAGGTGCATTATGTATTCTGGCCGGCCTGGCCAGGTTTGGTTTCATTACCGATCTTCTTTCCAAACCCATTCGCTACGGTTATATTAACGGGATTGCGCTTACGGTATTAATCGGCCAGCTGCCTAAAGTACTCGGTTCGTCCGCAGGTGGAGACAGCTTTTTAAAGGAAGCGGGCAGCCTTGTGCAGGTTATTCTGAATGGACAAATAAACTGGACGGCATGTATTATCGGTTTATCCTGCCTGATTGTAATTCTCGTCTTACGGCGAAAGACTCCCAAAATCCCGGGCGTGTTGATTGCCGTAGCCGGTGCCACGATTCTTGTTTCCTTGTTGGATTTAGCCGCGAAGACGGACATTGCCGTGATCGGACCGGTGCCGCAAGGATTGCCTCACTTTCAGATTCCAGATGTCTCCTGGGAGGAATTCAGCAACTTAAGCGCTGCAGCCGTTGCTGTTGCGCTGGTGTCTTTTGCCGATACGAGCGCCCTTTCGCGAACATTTGCTCATCGGACAGGAAGCGAAGTTAACAGTAATCAGGAGATCATTGCCCTGGGCGCTGCGAATATTGCAACGGGTATTTTTCAGGGGTTTCCCGTAAGCAGCAGTGCATCGCGTACGCCGGTTGCGGAATCCGCCGGCGCAAAAACACAAATAACCGGGATGGTCGGTGCAATATGCATCGCACTCTTATTAATATTCGCTCCTGAATTGCTTAAGAATCTCCCGCAGGCAGCGCTCGGTGCCATAGTGATTGCCGCCTGTATCAATCTGGTTGAAGTTCGCAGCATCCTGCGATTTTATAAACTACGGCGCGACGAATTTGTTTTATCTATCGTGTGCTTTCTCGGTGTGGTGCTGCTGGGCGTCATTCAGGGTATCTTTATTGCCGTCGGTCTGGCATTATTGAATTTCATTTGGCGTGCGTGGCAGCCTTATAATGCCGTGCTCGGGCACGTGGACGGTTTAAAAAGCTATCACGACATATCCCGCCATCCGGAGGCAAAACGCATTGACGGACTGCTTCTTTTCCGCTGGGATGCACCGCTGTTTTTCGCCAACGCGGAAATATTTCGTAATCAAGTTTTACGCGCGGTGGAAAACGATCCGTCACGAATCAAGTGGGTTGTCGTCGCGGCAGAACCAATCACCGATGTTGACATTACGGCTGCCGACATGCTTGCCGACCTCGATTCCATTCTGCATAAGGCCGGTATGGATTTATTTTTTGCAGAGATGAAAGGCCCGGTAAAGGA
>JBDKVD010000097.1:0-38251 GCA_039679325.1 Smithella sp. | reverse complement strand
ATCGACGGCGCTGATTTCATAAGTATAGTTACCTTGATTTACATTGCTGGTATTCCAGGCAACAGAATTGATACCAGCCTTCAAACTGCCCAAATCAGCACTGCCAACCTGGCTGCCGCTGGAGTTATAAATTTTAAGAGTTCCACCGGCAATATTCGAAGGAAGTTTGAAGGCAATATTGGTTGCAGAACCGCTGACAGTAATGGTATCTCCTGACGCAGTAGCTTCATCGCCAATCAGGCCCGCCATTTGAGCATTGCTGAACGCCTGCAAATAAGAAGGCAAATTGCTCATTGTCGTATTTAAGTTGCTCAATTGCTGTAACGATGAGAATTGAGCCAGTTGCGCCGCAAAATCTTTGCCCTCCATGGGATTCAATGGATCCTGGCTTTTCAATTCGGCAATAAGCATGGTCATAAAGGCATCCTGTCCCAAAGTATTATCGCTCTTTGCTGTGGTGGTCGTACTGCTCTTTATATTGCTGGCTAGACCAGACAATACATTACTTACTGTTGCCATTTTTTCCTCCTCGATATCGTCCTGTTCAGGCAAATAAACTTATGTTATCGTTATCGGTAAACGCTCTTAAAGCACTGCCGGGCTGCAAGGAAATGCCTGTCCCGGTGCCGGAATTAACTTCTTTATCGGAATTTTCCTGCCGGTTGCCGTCCTTCGCTGATCCGCCGTCCTGATAATAGGCTTGCCTGTTGAAATTTTGCTGATACTCTTCTTTTTTATCCTGCATGGAAACATCACAGCGATCAATTGTCAGTCCCTGGTTAAACAAATTTTCCTTCAGTTTTTCGATATTGGCATTCAACGTTTGCTGAACATCTTTATTATCGGCCACCAGAACAACTTCCACCTTACCGTTGCGGACGGTTACATCCATCTCCAGTTTGCCCAGGGAAGGCGGATTCAAAGTGATCTTAACTCTTCCACCATCGTTGTTCGCCGTTTCTTTAATTTCTCCTGCTATCTGATCTATTATTTTATCAGGTGAAGTATTATTAATTTTTTCCGCTCCTGCCGGGCTGCCGTTCGAATTAACCCCGGTTAAAGAAATTTCTTCGTTTGTGTTTTCACTGGCAATAATTTTTCCTTTGTGCTCTTCCCTCATTTTACCGGCTGCTTCTCCTATAATTGTCTGCATGGCATCAGCCTGCGGCTTATTTTCCGCTTTCACGCCGGCCGAATTTATATTCTGTCCCGGTTTATCTTTATTAAGCAGGAATTCCTTTATTTCGTCCGGAGTTAAACGGGAATCACTGCGGTCAGGGGAATCGTCTTTTGCCGATTGAGCGGGGTGAAGATCATCGGGTTCTTTGTTTTCTATTTTCAGTTCAGTTAAATTGGCTGCAATTTTGGCGTCGGCATCGGCAGAAGGTTGAGTTCCCCTGGAAATTGTCTTCTCCGCCTGCATTGCTTTTTCAGCGGTTGCAAGCTTCTCCGTTCCTTTTTGTTTAAATTCAGGTTCCTCTCCCGCAGGAGCATTATTTAATTGCAACTGTAGATCTGTGTCGCCGGCCTTTGCTTCATCGATTTTCGTTTCACCCGCGTTATTTAAACCTGCTTCTTTTAACAGACCACTGAAAGATACCTGTGTCTGATCCGTGTTAAACGCATCCGCCGACTTGCTTATGTCCGTCAAAGTCTGTCGCTGTTGGCCTGACTTAACATCTCCCTGTAAAGTTGTCTTTTCCGGCGCAGTATTTTCCGCATCTATATTTGATGCATCATCAGAAGATTTATTTGTCCGGGATATTTGCTGATTCAGTATCTGGTAAAATGGAACCACGCCGCTTGTGTCTTCTTCATCCTGTTCAGATTTGCTGTTTGCAGCTTTTATTTTGTCACTGGAAGGACCGGACATCTTAAACGGACCGGCAGACTCCAATGCTTTGCTTTGTGCACTGCCCCCGGATACCATCGGTATTGCCTGTTCCATTTCTTTCACCTGAAGTCTTTTTTAATGACTCTTGAGCAAAAGGCATGCCATCTATTAAACACTGCATTTACCCTATTATTTCAATGCATTACAAACTATAAACATTCCGGTAATTGAGCAACGGGAAAATATTTCCTGCTGACACAGAAAACATTGTTCTGCAAAGGGCAAAAAAAAGCCCTCGTCAATAGAGGGCTTTTGATACTCACCAATGTTTTGAGATTACTACCTGCCGCCGGTGTGTGTAATTTCTTTCGTAATCGCTGCTGCCTTTTGCGGGGTAATGTATCCCCAGACGGCGCCCGCCTTATCTTTCTTCATATTCATTGTAATGCCTGCCGCCGTTTTAATATCCAATTGCTCCAGCATCTTGCCGGCTTTAGCCGGAGGAGCCGACTCGTATACCTTTGCCATATCCTTGTATCTCTTTACTTCATCAGCTTTATTAGACTCCAGGGCCGAGGTCAGTTTTTCTTCCTGGCTCTTCAGTAATAAAATTTTATCCGTTATTTCTTTTTTTAACGCCAGTAAACGCTGTTCTTCGACTCGCAATCCACTTTCACGTTTATCCAGCTCACTTTTTTTGGCTGCAAGCGCTGATGCCAGGTCTTTGACTGTTGTCAAATCATCACCCGCTGTTTCATTTAAAGGCTGCCCCAATGCAGAAGGCATTTTACCTGACGCCGGCGATGCAACCGGAGACTCAGCCAAAGCCTGCCTGGTTATCAATGACGTCGCTGATAGATAATCCGTTTTTTTTATAAGGCCGACTACCGAGGCAGCTTTGATAAGAATCAAAACCAATATCAGTATTTGAATTCCAATTAATATTTTTTTCATTTTTATCTCCTGACAAATTTCAGCACAGCCATTTCATCGGAATTTTTTTGTTCAAATGCTCTTTCGACGTCTTCGTATTGTTTTGCATGCCGTTGTTGCAGCTTTTCCATAATTTTTGTTTTTCTCACAGCATCCAGCAATTCTATCCTTTTGGTTTCCAACTGCCCGGATACCTCTGCTATTTTTATTTTTTGCCTGCTTTCATTTTCTTTAACCTGATCGATATAGGCAACATAACGGGCTATGTCTCCTACAGGCACGGCTTTGTTTTGCATTTTTTTTAATTGGCCAATCAGATTGGACCATTCTCTAGTTAAGTTTTGCAATTTTAATTCCTCTAATTCAAGTTCTCGCTTTTTTTCTGAAAACTCACCCAGAATTTTTTCCTCAACATTTTTTCTGAAATCCAAAACAGCCTGGAATCTAAACACGAACATAAGTTTTATTCTTTAAGAAGTTCTAAAAGCTGAATCTTCGCCGATTCAAAATCGACTCGTTCACCTATATTCTGCCGTAAAAAAGCATTAACTTCATCAATCATCTTGACGGCATGATCAATTCCCGGATTGGACCCCTGCACATAAGCACCGATATTAATCAAATCTTCCGCCTTTTTATAAGTGGCAACAACATTCAAAAGTTCGGCGGCCTTATTCTTCTGTTCCTTATCAACAATATCTACCATGACCCTGCTGATACTCTGTAAAACATCGATTGCCGGATAATGGTTATTATGGGCAAGGCTGCGGGAAAGTGAAATGTGACCGTCGAGTATGGAGCGCGCCGCATCGGAAATCGGTTCATTGAAATCGTCGCCCTCCACCAAAACAGTGTAAAGCCCTGTTATCGAACCTACACCTTCTACAATGCCCGAACGCTCCAGCAGTTTTGGCAGCAAACTGAAAACAGACGGCGTATAACCTTTTGTCGTAGGCGGTTCGCCTACTGACAAGCCAATTTCTCTTTGCGCCATGGCAAATCTGGTCAGAGAATCCACCATCAGAAGAACATCGTTTCCCTGATCACGAAAATATTCGGAAACAGCGGTGGCAACATAAGCAGCCCTCATACGAACCAGAGGATGCATATCGGATGCCGCAACAACTACAACTGAACGTTTCAGGCCTTCTTCCCCCAGATTTTTTTCCAGAAATTCACGAACCTCCCTGCCCCGTTCGCCAATTAAGCCGATAACATTCACGTCGGCTTTCGTATTAAGAGCAATCATTCCCATGAGAACGCTTTTGCCGACACCGGAACCGGCAAATATTCCCATTCTCTGACCCTTGCCACAGGTAAAAAGCGCATTAAGCGCGCGAATACCCAAATCCATCGGTTCGATTATGCGGCCCCTATCCAATGGATTAATTGGATCCGCATAAATCGGGTATTCATCTGTAAAATCAACCGGCCCCTTGTTATCTATGGGATTTCCCAGCCCGTCAATCACTCTTCCCAGAAGGCTGTTGCCTACACCGACGGCAGCCTTTCTTCCCAGCGAAAGTATTTTACAACCCGGTCCTAATCCCTGAATGCTTTGCAAAGGCATTAAAAGGACCCTTCCGTTTTTGAAACCGACAACTTCCGCCTCCAGAGGAATATCGCCGTTTACCGGCATTATACCGCATACGTCCCCTATTGACGCAGCCGGGCCGTTGCCCTCGACCATTAATCCGACTATTTCACTCACTTTACCATGAATGCGAATCGGATTAATCCGTTCCAAAAGCTTTTCATATCTGGACAAGTCTATAGTTTCTGCGTTCATAATTAACACTAACGAATTAAAGTTTTAACATTGCTTCCCGAATCTCTTTCAACTGACTTTCCAGTCTGGCATCAACTTCACCAAACATAGTTTCCACAATGGCGCCGCCCCTCTTGATGGAAACGTCTTCTTCAAAGACAGCATTTCTCACACCCTCAATTGACTGCAACAAATCTTTTTTTATTTCCGTCATATAATGAAAATCCTGTGGATTGAGTCTGATCTTTATTCCCTCTGTTGCTGAAATATTTTTCGCCACACCCTTGAGAACTCCAAAGATGACTTCCTTATTTGTCTCCGCTTCCTGATTAATAATTTTTTCAGCAATAGCAAAGCTGAGCTTTACTATCTGTTCTTCAGTTTTTCCCGTAATATGTTTATTGATTAGCGGAATCATCTTGGTCATAGTGGATATCGCATCCAGCACCGGCAATATTTCTTTTTTTTGAAATTCAACACCTTCGGCGAATCCTTTCCGGTAACTTTCATCACTGACCCGGCTGAGATTTTTCTCTATTTCAACTTTCAGTTTTTCCTTCCGGGTTTGCTCAGTTGTCGACGGTAAAGCGGTATTATCCTGAGGCCTGGCACCTGCATTTTCACCCTCAGACAGTTTGCGGGACAATGATACAGGTTTGCCTGAATTAATGACTGCGTCAGCCTTAATAACACTGGCTTTATATGAATCCATCGTTTTCGTCACCGCGCAGAATAACTATCCTGCCTTCCGCTTCCAGTTTTTTCGTAACTTCCACTATTTTACGCTGGCTTGCTTCCACCTCGGATATTCTGATCGGAGGCATAAGTGTAATTTCTTCCCGCAGCATTTCCGCGCCACGTTTGGACATGTTCCTGAAAATCTTCTCCCGCATACTTTCGTCAACCATTTTGAGCGCTCTGGCCAGATCTTCCGAACTGACATCCTTCATCAATTCCTGAAGTGATTTATCATCCAGTCTCATAACATCATCAAAGCTGAACATGAAGTTGCGGATCTGCGCCGCCAATTCCGGCTCCGAATCTTCCAGTGAAGTCATGATGGCATTTTCCGAGGAACGGTTCATTCGGTTCAGGATATTGGCCATTAATTCAGCGCCGCCCAATTGTTGATCAGACGTGCCGCCCATGATCAACTCCTTCTCCAGTGTACTGGCAATCTCTTCGATAAATTCTCTGGGCACGCTTTTGAGCGTCGCCATACGTTTTGATATTTCATACTGAATTTCCGGAGAAAAATGTTCGAGAACCTGAGCCGCCTTCTCCGGCTTCAGATGAACCAGTATCAGTGCTATTGTTTGAGGATGTTCCGTTCTGGTGAAATCAGCCATTACCTTGGGATCGATATCATGCATTCTGTCAATAATGGGATTGTCATTGGCTGAATTTTCCACTTCGTCCAGAATCGTTTGTGCGTCTTTCTCTCCCAGTGCTTTAGCAACAAGGTTTTTCGGAAGACCTTCTCGTACCGAAATCATTCCGCCCTGCTCTTTAGCCATGGTGCAGAATTCCTTGGCCACGCTGTTGAGCGTATCCGCGGGAATATTTGTTATCCGGCTCATCTGTTTACCTAATCTGCGAATTTCCGACGGCCGCAGATTTTTCATCACATCCGCCGCAAGATCTTCATCCATTGACAACAACAATATTGCAGCTTTCTCTTCGCCGGTCATACTTTATCCTTAATACTTTTAAAGAGATTTTATTTAATCCAGTTTCTCAATATATCGGCAAACTGTTTGGAATCAGCCCGCGCCATTTCCCGGGTGATTTCACTTTCCGTGAGAGCACGAGCTCCGGGTGCCTGCATTTCAGCGCCAATTTGCCGTGCGTATTGTTCATTTTGAGTTTCACCCGGAAGACCAGCCGGTAATTGAGCTCCGGGCAATTGTTTGGCGGGGTCAGGCGCCGCTTTGGAAATTGTTGTAATCAGCGGACGGACTATGAATAAGAGAATAAATACTATTATACCTGCAATTGCGATATAGCTGAATATCGGCGTAAATGTCTGCACTCTTTCTCTTAGCGTCGGAGTTTCCACTTCTTCGGCATCGATTTTTCTAAAAGGCATATTTGTTACAACAACCTGATCGCCCCTTTGCGCATTGAATCCCGCCGATTTGCGCACCAGATCCTCGATTGATTCAATTTCACTTTTTGTACGCGCTTGATAGACTTCCTCGCCTTTTTCATTTTTCTTGTAGGTTCCGTCCACCAGCACGGCAATGGAAAGTTTCTTCGTATCACCCAAAGGCATTACTGTTTTGTTGACCACTTTGTTTATTTCGTAATTGATGACTTCATCCATTTTTTCCTTCTCGGGGTTTTCGGATACCGCTCCCGATTTCCCCACGGCATTAACTTTATCCGAATTGCGTTGTACGCTCCTCACGACCGATGATTCCGGATCATATATTTCTTCCGTTTTCTCCGTCACCCGAAAATCAAGGTCCGCCGTAACCCTGACCACTGCCTTGCCTTTTCCGACAACATTCTCCAGCAGAGATTGAATTCTATTGGACAAATCCTTTTCCGTGTTTCTCTGATATTCCGTCTGCTGGGCGGTAAGCTTGGAAAACTTGCTGGATTCATTTTGCTTAGTGGAAAGTATCGTTCCCCGTGAATCAACAACCATGACATCATCAGGGCTCATTCCTTCTATGGAACTTGCCACGAGGTGCATAATACCTTCTATCTGGGACTGTTTCATTGTTTTGCCCGGTTTTAAGCGCAGCGTTACGGAGGCCGTCGGTTTTTTCTGCTGATCGGTAAAGAGAGAATCCTTGGGAAGAGCGATGTGCACACGGCTGGACTGAATTTCATCAAGGCCGTTAATAGTTCGTGCAAGTTCACCTTGAAGGGCGCGCCGGTAGTTCAATTGTTGTTCAAATTCCGTTGCTCCCAGTGTTTTATTATCAAATATTTCAAATCCAACGCCGCCGCCCTGGGGCAGTCCGGCGGCAGCAAGCTCCAAGCGCAATTCCGAGACTTTTTCCGCAGGCACGGAAACAGCGTTGCCTGATGATGAAATTTTATAGGGTATTTTCTGGTCATTCAATTTCGCAACAATGGCCCCCGCATCTTCCGCCGATAAATTGGAAAAGAGCACTTTATAATCGACTTGATTTGTTAAGTAGATCATAAGACCGATACTCGCTGCAGCCGCAAACGCAACTACCCCTGCCAGTATCTTGCGGGTCGGGCTTAAGGAATCAAAACCAGCCCATAATTTTGCCAGGAATTGTAAAACTGAATCCATAAATAATCCTGATCAATAGAATTGAGAAATCATACCATTTCGCTTTCAAAGGATAACAAGGCGGTAAGGAGGAGGCTCCCTGGCATCCGCCGGGCGGGCATCCGGCGTATTGCTGATTCGTTGAGGAAGCCGACACAGTTAGCCGAAGAAAGCGTAATGGTATCAGACCTGCATGCGCATGACTTCCTGATAAGCATCCAGAATTTTATTGCGAACCTGCATCATCACCTGAAAAGAAATACCCGCTTTTTCCAGAGCGACCATCGCTTCATGGATAGAACCTGCATCCTCCAACTGAACCTTGGCTATTGATTTATCCGCATCGTCCTGCAGTTTATTGATGTCCGAAATTGCATCTTTCAGCACCGAACCGAACGAACTTCCGGAGGCTTGTTTATCATCTGACTTTTCAGGAGTTATATCCGCGGGCTTTAGAGGACCATGAATACTTATATCTGTCATATCTTTAACTCCATTATTATTTATTTACCTATGCCGAGGGCTGTTACCGCCATATTCTTTGCCGCATCAAAAGCAGTGGCGCATGCTTCATAAGCACGGCCGGCTGTAATCATGTCCGTCATCTCCACCATTGCATTTACATTAGGAAAAACCACGTAACCATCTTTATCCGCATCAGGATGAGCCGGATCGTGTACCCTTCTGCCGCTCCCTTCATCTTCCGTTATTCCTTTAACCTTAACAGCCTGCACCGCTCCTTCCAGAGCCTTGTCAAAACCCTGCCTCAGCGGTTCAGGTGTAAAAGCGATTATTTTTCTTTTATAAGGCCCACCCTCCGGAGTGCTTGTTGTATTGACGTTGGCCAGATTGCTCGTTACAATATCCATTTTAGCCCGCTGCGCGGAAAGTCCTGTTCCGCAAATTTTGAAAGTTGTAAAAAAATCCATTTTACTTAACCTCATTTAAAACGCTTCTTATACCTTTAAATTTTCTGGACAGCAGTTCTGCACTCAAATTATACATTAGATGATTCTCTGCCAAATTCGTCATTTCCTTATCCAAATCGGCTTTTTCTTCGGATTTAACTAACTCGAAGTCGTCTTTGGTAATTTCTTTCTTGGTATTGGGAAAATGTTTCTTATGTGTTCTGGTTAGAGGAACCTTCATCTCTATTACCCGGCGCAATTCTTCTTTAAACACATAATCTGCCGATTTATATTCTGTAGAATCCAAGTTGCTGATATTAGAAGAAATAACTTTATTGCGTTCAGAGCGGAAATCCAACATTGTGGACAATAAATTAAATGTTTTTCCAAATAATGGTTCCATAAATAAATACCTCTGTCCAAATCAATGCAAACCATATACCAAATAAACGACATTGTTTTATTCATCGGCAGTCAGATCGTTAATCCCGTATTCATGCAGCTTATTCCTCATTGTTCTGACACTAATGCCCAATACTTTTGATGCCTTGGTTTTATTCCAATTAAATTTGTTTAAAGTGTCAAAAATCATGTTTTTTTCCATTTCATAAAGTGTCGATACGTTTTCGCCCTGATCAATATTATTGGTTACCGATATTTTTCCCTCCATCAGTGCATTTTTTTTGACGACGGAATCATTTGCCATGTTTTCCAGGAATAAATGCTCGGGGCCGATACCGGCGTCATTGCAGATGAGAACCGCCCGCTCCATCACATTCTCCAACTCCCGTACATTTCCCGGCCAGCTGTAAGCCTTCAATACAGCTTTGGCCGCATCACTCAAAACAGGTTCTTTTTTTTCATTAACCTGGCTGTACTTTTTAATAAAATATTCCGCCAATAAGTTGACGTCTCCATTTCTTTCCCTCAAAGGAGGAACTAATACCGGGATAACGTTGAGACGGTAATACAGATCACTGCGAAAAGTTTTTTGCGCAATGCAGTATTGCAGGTCTGCATTGGTCGTAGCTATCAACCGAACATCAATCGGTATGGGAGTTTTTCCACCCAACCGGTCCACCTCGGCTTCTTGTATTACACGCAATAATTTTGCCTGCAATTGAACATCCATTTCCGATATTTCATCCAGAAGAAGTGTCCCTTTATTGGCCAGCTCAAACTTTCCCAGCTTCCTGACGGCGGCGCCTGTAAAAGCTCCCTTCTCAAAACCGAACATCTCGCTTTCCAAAAGCTGTGCCGGTATTGCCGCACAATTCACCGCCACAAAAGGCATGCTGCGACGGTTGCTGTACCGGTAAACATAACGGGCAAACAGTTCTTTGCCGGTGCCGCTTTCCCCCTGGATGAGAATACTCGATTTGCTCCCGGCTACATTCTTCAGCATATCCAGAATCGACAGAATCTTTTTGTCTTTTGTGATTATTTCTTTCACCGGATAAATATTGTCGCATGCTTCCCCGCCTTGCTCCCCGGTATTTACTTGTGCACTTGTCGCCAGCACATTTTTTACCGCAAACTCCAGATCATCCAGCGAAAAGGGCTTCATGATAAACTCGGCAGCCCCCTCTTTCATTGCCTCAACTGCGGTATTTACGGTTCCATACGCCGTAATCAATATTACGGGGGTTTGCGGTGATATTTTTTTAATTCCTCTTAAAACATCCATACCGCTCATCATGGGCATTCGCATATCCGTAACGACAACGGCAAATTGCCCTTCTTTGAATTTTGCTAAAGCATCAGAGCCGTTTTCCGCCGTTTCCACTTCATAACCGCAGCTGCTTAACGATTCATAAAGCGCCGACCGCATTGATTGATCATCATCGACAACAAGTAATCTTTCGGCAACATTCATTTAAAAGGCATCTCCGTTTATTGATTAACTTCACGCAAAAGAGGAAAGCTGATATTCACCATTGCTCCCCCCTGCAATGAATTTTCCATATTAATAGAACCATTATGCTGACTGACAATATTATGAACTATCGCCAACCCCAAACCGGCCCCGCCCTGTTTTGTGCTGAAAAAAGGATCAAATATTCTGGATAAATTTTCCTGCGAAATCCCCGGACCGGAGTCCTGGAAGATTATTTCCACCATTGGTGATTCTTCCGGTAAAAGTCCGGCCAGTGATTTTTTCGCTTCAATATTAAGCATCCCGCCGTCGGGCATGGCCTGCTGGGCATTTAATATTATATTTAAGAATACCTGTTTGATCATGTCGGCGTCTCCTTCAATACAGGCCTGATCTCCGGCATATTTTACAGATATATCAATCCCCCCCTGGGCCATGATTTGTTCGGAAAAATCCAGCATCTCGGCTAAAATCAGATAAAGATCTATTTTTTCCATTTTGGGATTTTGTTTGCGTGTAAACATCAATAAATTTGATATTTTATTGTCGACATTTTTAACCGAGGAAATAATTTGAACGACTCTGTCCTGATCTTTTTTATCCTGCAGATTTTTCAAAAGCAGCGAAGCAAACAGTTCGATGCTGCCCAGTGGATTTCGAATTTCATGAGCTATATTTGCCGCCATTTCTCCCATGGCTGCGAATTTTTCCGTTCGTTTGGACATATCCTCCAGTTTTTCGATTCGTGTTATATCACGCAAAACAAATACATTGCCGATTGTGCTTCCTCCCGGTGATCTGAACGGCGAACAAAATATTTCCAATGTTCGACCATTTATTTTTACTTTATTTCCCGATTCACCTTTAAAATATTCGGCAAGATTTATTCTCGGCCAGTCATTAACAACCGTATCTTCAAAAAGAATGCTGACATGCTGTCCGATTACTTTTGCCTGCCCGACGCCGACAAACATTTCCGCACATTGATTCATTGTCTGAATCTGTCCGTTAAGATCAGTTACAATCACACCATTGATCAGGCTTTCCAGAATATTCTGCAGGTAATTTTTTGTCTGTTCTTTTTCTGCGACCGTCTTGATCAATTCAGCATTCTTTTCTTCCAGCTCTTTATTTAAACTGGCAAAACGATCTTCAAGCCGTGCATAGGCCGACTGAAGATCGGCGGTGGCCTTGTTAAAATTTTCGAAAGACTGCTGGAGCAAAGTTATATCTTCCATTGGTATTGCCTTACCTTCACTTTTTCAAATACTCCCCGTATTTGTTCCACCATTGCTGATCGCTGAGATGATAATCAACAATCTTGGTCCAAAATCCCTCCGGTCCGGACTCGGCTTTTATTTTGGCAAATATTTTCTGCGCCTCGGAGTAGTTGCCTTTGTCTATATAATCCTGTCCCATCCGGAACATGGACCAGTATCTATTGTCCGGGCCGGCAGACTGACTCAATGCCGCTTCAGACAAGCGCTTGCGATCGGTAATACCGGCCATATCTTTTTTAATTGCAGCCAACGCAGTTTTGTTTTTGGGTAACGTTTGCAGTAGCGATTCACTAAGAACTTTCTCTGCCTCATTGTATTTCCCCCTCCCCATTTCTGTTTCAGCAATTCGATTATTGATTTTACTGACGGTTTTACCGTCTTCACAGATATTTTTGTATTTTCTCAGAAGCTGAACACAATCATCGGTAAGACCGACATTATTCAGACTGACTGCTATCTTATCAACAGTTTCATATTCATCCCGCTGGAGTGGAGCACCCCTGTAAGCTCTGAAGTAAATATCAGATACCGCTAAATAATCTTTTTTCCGGTAACTTTCGTCAATCAAGGTAACCGAGGCGTGTTTCAAGCTCTTTCTTGCCTCATCCCTCATCTTGCTTTGCGGATACTTTTTTAAAAATTCCAAATAAGCATCGGCAGCAGCCCTGTCCTGTTTCAATTTATGTAATGCATTGCCCTTCTGCAAAAGGGCATTTTCAGCAATTTCCCCCGTCTGATTTTTTGCCAATAATAATTTATAAGCTTCCAGCGGATCCTTGTAGTAATGAAAATTACCCGCTGCAAAAAACATTTTGACGCCAGGTTTATCAACACCCAGAGAGGCCATGGCCATAATGCTTTCGGCGGCTTCTTTGCTTGCCGGATATTTATCAATTATTAAGCTGTTTATGGTCAGGGCGGCGGAAACCTGATCCGCCGCTTTATACGAATTGGCAAGCGCCAGTAAAACTTCTTTTATTTTTTCATCAGTCGGATATATATTGGCATAAAAAGATAATATTTTGCTTGCTTCGCCGTAGCTTTGCAGGGCATATTTATGATACCCCATATCCTTGATAACTTCTTTAGGAACACCTCTAAAATCCGGCCATTTTTTTTGAGCATCACGAAACCATACTTCCGCACTGGCCGATTGCTGAGTTTTGTAATAACAATCCGCCACCAGATAGAAGGCCTGCTTGGCAAAAGTTCCTCCCCGATATTTCATCAGATATGCCAAAAGCTTATCCGCTGCCGGACCGTATTTACCTATTTTATGTAAAAGCGCACCCGTTTTAAAAAAAGCCTCGGGAACGCATGACGATTGGGGATATTTGCTCAGCAAGTCTTCGTAATATCTTAAAGTATCATAATAATTATTCAAACGTTCACAAGCTTTGGCTAACCGGAGGTAAACCAGAGCATTATCCCTTACTTGATCAGGAAAGCTCTGTAATGTGTTTTTATAAAATTGAACGGCAAGAAGAAGGTGATCTTTACTTCCTTTTTCCCCCAGGAAAAAGTGGCAATCCGCCATATGGCGTAACGCCCGTTCTCCCAAATCGTTTGTTGTATCTTTACGGGCCACGAATTCTTTAAATGTTACCAGGGCCTGTTCATATTTTTTCTCCTTCAGTTCACGAAGCCCCTGATCATAGAGAACTGAACCGGAGGAAGGTTCTTCTTTCTCTGCAAATATTTGCTCATGATCTTTAACTGGAACGGTTTTTTTTTCAGACAACAAAGCAGACGGAGCTTGCCGGGTTTCCTCAGTCGCTTTTACTTTGGCGGCAACGGTATCTTTTTTTGTTGCAGGCAGGCCGGAGTTTCTTTTCTGCTCAATCTGAACAGTCGGTAAATTTTCCTGTTTGATATTCTTTCCTTTTTTTTCAACTGCCCGATTTGCGGATATCGAAAAAATAAAATACCTGGTAAGTACATTTTTTTTCACCATCATATCCGCCGCAATTCTGGCTTTTTCCTTTGTTGCATATTTTCCGGTATAAACACGGTACCACTTTCCCTTCCCCTTAATATCCACCTGCATTACATAAGCTGGATAACCCAGTGTTCCCAGGTTTTTAACATCAACTTCAGCCTGCTGTTTTGATTTGTATGAAGCGCAATGAATGGTATACAGATTTCCTGCATGGACGAGGCAGGGGATATTTCCAATTGCTAAAAGCGTTACCCAGAACACAAAATTTATCCGGATGATTTTCGCTTTTTTCAATAATACTTTTTCAAATAATAACTTATGCGTAGGACATTTCCTTCCTGGAAAATAATTACCCGCTTTGCCAAGCAAAAGCAATTTATATACCAGGAGAAATTAACTTTTAATTTGATTTAGTTACCAATTTCTAAAGTTTTATTTCTGCTTTACTCAATGCCTGATTCTGTCAATTAGTGAGCTTAACAGCCAATATTTTGACGTAATAATCGGGGATTACAAATTTAATCCTCCATGCGCAACAAGGCTCTTTTACAAACTTGGATTGTTAATCGAAGTGGCATTTGATTTGCATTGTTTAACGCAAATTAATTTATCTTTAAGAGGTTTGGTTATGGATAATCAGGATGCATACCGCAGCGAAAGTCAAAGGGAGTATTCCCGTGTTGATGCCTATATTCCTATCGCATACAAATTAATTGATCCCCGGCATAAACAATATATTCGTTCACGCGTGGCCGGAGAATTAATTCTTTCGAAATTTAAGTCCCTGCCCGATCCTGACGATCAGGTAATAGCTGAATGGTTAAAAACGATTAATTCCAAGTTGAACTCCATCATACGCATGATGACCATGCACCACGAGGGATTTGATCAATTACCCCTGAAAAAAGTTAACATAAGCGGTGGTGGAATCAGTTTTTCTGCGGACACATCATTTTCTCCAGGGGATATTATCGAATTCAAATTAACACTGACCATGCAATACCCGTTATCGCTTTTTTTATACGGAGAAGTGATCGAGAGCAAACACAATCCTGAACATAATACAAGCGTTCATTTTGTCGCTATTGATGATTTCATCCGGGATGAAATCATTCGATTCGTTTTTGAAAGGGAAAGGGAAATACTTCGAGAAAAAAGGAAGTAACCCTTAAATAATTCATGTTTCCTATAATTGGTATTATCATAGTCACTGTTTGCGTAATTGGTGGTTACCTGCTGGAACACGGCAATATGTCCGTTATTTTTCAGCCCATCGAATTAATGATTATCGGCGGCGCCGCCATAGGCAGTTTTGTTATTGCCTCTCCAATCCATGTCATTAAATCTGTTATTTCTTCTTTTCTTGGCATGTTTACGCATTCCCCCCGCGCGAAGCAGGATTATATTGACATCCTTATGTTGCTCAACGGGATTTTCTATAAAATAAGACAACAGGGACTTGTCTCCATCGAAGCCGACGTGGATATGCCCGAGGAAAGTCCATTGTTCACAAAATATCCCCATATATTAAAAAACCATGAAGCGGTATCTCTGATTACAGACACACTGAGGACTGTCATGACTACGACTATTGCCCCTCATGAACTGGAATCGCTGATAGATCACGAATTGGAAACCCATCACGAAGAAGCAATGATACCCGCCCACAGTGTAAACAACATCGCTGATGGACTCCCCGGTCTGGGAATCGTCGCCTGCGTTTTGGGAATTGTTTTGACTATGGGTAAGATTAAGGAACCACCGGAAATATTAGGCGCCAGCATCGGTGCCGCCCTCGTGGGAACATTTATGGGTGTTCTCTTGTCTTACGGGTATATCGGCCCGATGGGAAAACATCTGGAATTTATCGCCGCAGAAGATTTGCAGTACATGAATGTGATTAAGGTGGCCCTGCTGGCTTTCATCGGTGGCGGGGCAGCGCCCAAAGTTGCTGTTGAATTTGGTCGCCGGGTAATTCCCGTCAACATGAAACCTTCTTTTCTGGAAATGGAAGAAGCCTTTCGCGAAGCAAAGAAAACATAACCGGTAATTCAACAAGAATATAATTAATGTAAAAGTTACAGTTTAATGGATTGATATGGAAGAACGACCGCAACAAATAATAATTAAAAAGTATAAAAAAAATAAAGGCGGTGGAGCTCATGGCGGTTCATGGAAAGTAGCCTATGCAGACTTTGTAACGGCGATGATGGCTTTTTTCCTTATGCTTTGGTTACTGAGCATGGTTTCCGAAGAAAAAAAAGCCGCGCTATCCGAGTATTTCAATAAATACAGTATCTTTCAGGAAAGTGGCACATCACCAATTACCTCCCGGAATGCAAAAATAACAGACCCCAATTTTCTCAGCCAACCCATGCAAGACTCATCCAAACAACGCGGTCTTACCTTTCAAGGGAAAAAGACTGGCGAAGTTTCACATAAAACAAAACATAATTTAAGCGCTAAAGACGAAGAATTGGTCAAAAAAATCCGATCTACCATAGATGCAAAAATGGCTGCAGTACGAGATCAAGTATTAGTAGATGTAGTTGAAGAGGGTATCAGAATTCAAATTATCGATACGGACGGGAGCGTCATGTTTCACCTGGGTTCCGCTCAACCAACACCAAAAGCAAAAGCCATATTGAAGCTTGTTTCATCAAATATCCATGAAATGCCCGGACGAATCGTCGTGGAAGGACACACTGATTCCGCACCTTTCAAGAAAGGTCAAACAACAAACTGGGAGCTTTCCACATCACGTGCTTCCTCGGCACGTATGGAACTGGAAGCAAATGCAGTCGATCCGGGAAGGATTTCCAAGGTAGTGGGCTATGCCGACACTGAACTGCTGATTCCACTTGATCCACTTGACCCGCGCAACAGAAGAATCAGCATAATCATTTTAAACGCTCAGGGTTGAGAAACAATTATTCCACAAGGCAGACATCAACTACGAATACGCCCTCATCGATTTCAAAGGGAATGATCAAACTCGGCCCGCCCTTAACGTGGGATATGGAATGATCTTTTCCGGAAACAATGGTAGGAATAGCCGCCTGAATGTAAAATCCTTTGGCCTCCAAATTTTTTCTGGCTACACCGGAGACCATATTAGTCAGTTCTCCCACGGCATCTTTAACATCACCGTTGATGCTTTTTAAATCTTCTCCCAGCATATTGGACACTATTCTCAATATCGCTCCCTCACTGAAACTTAAAGCAAGAGAGCCGGCGGCCGACCCCGTCAATCCTATAATACCGGAGATATCACCCTTGGCAAGATTATCCATTTTAAGATAAGGTTTTCCCGATCGAGGTTCTACAAAAGCCATCGTCTTTAGAACGCTTACAGTGCCCTCCAAAAATGGATTAATAAACTCTACATTCATTAAAATTACCTTCCTCAATATTCTCAAAATATGAACATTCTTATTTCACGACTTTTTACAAGTCCATCATTTCTGTATGCTTTCAATTATCTTTTTAATCTTTTCATTTAAAACTTCGGCCGTGAATGGCTTTACAATATAATTGCTTACACCTGCTTTTACTGCGGCAACCACATTATCCTGCAGTGCCTCGGCAGTGACCATGAGAAAAGGGGTTTTTGCCAGTTCTTCATCAGCCCTTACTGCTTTCAGTAGTTCCAATCCAGTCATGTTGGGCATGTTCCAGTCGGACACAATAAAGTCAATTTTCTGCGACTTCAGCGCTTTTAATGCCATCACACCATCTTCAGCTTCTACAATATCCTCATACCCCCCCTGCTTCAACAAATTACGGACAACCTTTCTCATTGTAGCAAAATCATCAACAACCAAGATTTTAATATTATTATCACCCATAAATAGACCTCACTTCAATTTTCATCCTACAGAAAAATCTTTCTTAATTAACGCCCGTCACTCAAATCAAAAAGACCTTCAATATCAATAATTAAACCAATGCGGCCATCACCCAAAATTGCACCGCCCGCAAGACCTCTAATATTTTTCAGCCCCTCGCCAAGACTCTTGACGACTACCTCGGCTTTGCCGACAATTTCATCGACCAGCAAGCATTTGGAACCACTCTCACTGTCTACCACAATGACGATACCGTCCCATGGCTCTCTATGTTTCGGTTCAATATCAAACATTTCATAAAGTCTGAGCAGAGGCATCAAGTGTCCCATTGCATTTATCACTTCTCCTTTGTCGACTATATTTGTATAAGCCTCACGGGCAGGCCTTAATGCCTGACGAATTGATATCGTCGGTAAAATGTAACTTTCTGCTCCCACTTTGACTATCATACCGTCGATGATGGCCAATGTCAGCGGAAATCTCGTAATAAAAGTAGTTCCAACGCCAACGGAACTTTCAATTTCAATTTTGCCCCGTAATTTTTCTATAGCTTGCCGAACAACATCCATACCCACGCCACGACCGGATACATCCGTCACCTTTTCCGCCGTCGACAAGCCCGGAAGAAAAATAAATTTGTATATTTCCTGATCAGTGAGACCTTCTTCGCTCTGAATCATTCCGTTTTTCAGTGCCTTCTGCAGTATTTTGTTTCTATCCAGGCCTCTGCCGTCATCCGTTATTTCAATTACAATGTTCCCCCCCCGATGATAAGCTTTCAACTGGATCAAACCCTTTTCCGACTTCCCCAGCTTTATTCTTTCTTCGGGAGTTTCCAATCCGTGATCAACGGAATTGCGAATCATATGCACGAGCGGATTGTAGATTTCATCCACCATGTTTCTGTCTATTTCCGTATCTTCTCCAATCAGTTCCACAGAAACAGACTTACGCGAACTTTTCGCCAAATCTCTTACCAAACGCGACATACGCTGAAATGTCTGTTTGATGGGGATCATTCGGAGCGTTGTGGAAACCTGCTGCAGAGTCGATGTAATCCGGAAAAATTGTGAAATATCTCTTACCAGCTGTTTATCTGCATTCACCTGATTGTTTAAATCCTGTTGAATCATCGACTGTGTAATGACCAGTTCTCCCACCATATCAATTAAATCGTCAAGCTTTGACGTATCCACACGAATAGTGGTCATATCAGAAACCTGGTCAGCCTGTTTGCGTAAAGCCTGCGACAACTGTTTTGGTTTGACAATACCTTCTTCAATCAAAGCCTGGCCTATTTTTTTCTCCGGTGTTGCTTTTACGGCGTTCAGTGTTTTTTCCAGTTCTTCTTTGGAAATGACTCCTTCATCGACCAGAATTTCACCAATTTTCTTGGGAGCTGATTCCGTATCAAAACCCTGTTCAATTTTATTGATTCTTGACTTAAGTGAAGGAATATCTACTCCGCCGTCATCAAATTTTTTCCCTTCCAGCACATCCCGGAGCCCACCGATTAATGTTTTCAAAACATCGGCGCCGTCCAGAACTACATCTATAAGCGCCGGCGTAACTGAGATTTCGTCGTTTCTGGCCTTGTCAAGAAGGTTCTCCAGGCTGTGAGCCAGGTCGCGGATTTTTTCCAGATTTAAGAAGCTTGCCACTCCTTTTATGGAATGAAACGGTCTGAATATGGTATTGATGTATTCCTTGTTTTCCGGCTCATTTTCCAGGTTTAAAATATTAACTTCGATTTCCTCGATATACTCGAGGCCTTCTGCAATAAAATCTCTCATCAAAGACTCATCCTGGACTTGAATGATCTCTTCTTTTTCCTCTGGAATATTTGTTTCGGGAGCTTCAGCCGGCGAAGAAGAAACCTCTTCGGAAATGACTATTCCCGGAATGGCAGCCAATTTCCCCATGAATTCTTGAATATCACCATCATATTTGCCGGTATTTTTAAAACTATCGGCTATTTGCTGCATTAAACGAATTCCTTCTTCCAACAACTCCGCGGCCCTGTTTTTATCCTGAATTGCATCAAGGACAATTTTTTCCAGAATTTGACTGAGGCCCATGGCGCAACTATTCAATTGGGGAACATTGATTTTCCGTGATTCGTTGCTGATGTTTTCGAGATTGTTAAGCAGTTTCCCCGCTGTAGGTATGTCGATATCTTTACAGTCCAAAAAAAGGTATTCCTGTGCCAATATATCCAGTAAGTTAATTATTTCATCATAGTTCATAATCACACCATTTTAATTATTTCTGAGGGTATCATTTCTAGCGAAACAACCTTATCCGCCGCTCCTAATTTTATTGCTTCTTTAGGCATACCGAAAACAATGCAGGATTTTTCATCCTGCGCAATCGTGCCTGCGCCCTTTTTTTTCATTTCCAAAAGACCTGCAGCACCGTCGGCTCCCATACCGGTAAGAATTACGCCGATAGCATTGGCTCCGGCATATTGAGCAGTGGACTTAAAAAGAACATCGACGGCGGGACGCTGATGATGGACCATTGGTCCGGTTTTAATTTCCACATAATAACGGGCGCCGCTTCTTCTTAAAATCATGTGAAAATTACCAGGGGCAACCAAAGCCGTACCCGGAATAACAGAATCATTATCTTCGGCCTCTTTTACTGATATCTGACAGATATCGTTGAGTCGTGAAGCAAATGCCTTGGTAAAATTGGCCGGCATATGTTGAACAATAATGATTCCCGGCGAATTGGGAGGCATTTTCACCAATACTTTTTTTAAAGCTTCCGTTCCTCCCGTAGAAGCACCGATAGCAATAATTTTGTTTGTAGTCTGGCTTAACGCTTTTATAGGTTCCTGCTCTGCGTTGTTGGCATCTTGAGCGATTTCCCTCTTTGTCAAAGTGACCCTCGAAGCAGCCCTTATTTTTTCCACCAACTGAACAGACATATCTCCGACACTATATGCAGTTCCCGGTTTACCAATTACGTCAACCGCACCTATATCCATTGCTTCCAGAGTCAGCTTGCCGCCTTTGGAAGTCAATGAACTGACAATAATTGTTGGTACCGGATAATATTTCATTAACTTCTTGAGAAATGTCAGGCCATCCATCCGGGGCATTTCAATATCCAGGGTAATGACGTCGGGCTTCAGACTAATTATTTTATCGCGCGCAACATATGGATCAGGGGCTGCTCCGATGACTTCTATGTCTGGATATTTTGAAAGTTCCTCAGAAAAAATCTTTCTTACTATTGCTGAGTCGTCAACTATGAGAACTTTTATTTTACTCAATTCACGCGACCTCTAGAAAAAGCGGATTTATTTCATTTCCTTTATTAACTGACCAAATAAAACTATTATACTTCTTCAAAAGTTTCCTTATTACTGATCAGCAATGTCCTGATTTTAAGAAAAATTCATCTTTACGCCCAGCAGTCCTTCGCTTGATTCAAAAGGTAATATCCAGGTCTTTTCGCTTGCTTCGGCATCCTGCTTTGCCAGCATTGCGGATTCATTTTTGAATGTGGGAATGGAAAGATCAAATACCTTTGATGAGTCATATTTCTGCAAAAAATTTCCGCCAATCATATTTACGGCTTCTTTTACGCAATCTTCAATCAGCTTCTGCGTTACGCCTTCTTCATCAACGCTGAGCATGTTCTGGACCATAGCGTCGGCTAAATCACTTGTGAGCAATATATCAATGCTGCCTCTTACCGGACCGGCAAAATTAATTGATGCAATCATGTCGTAATTCACATCTTCCTCTACAGGCTCAAGAAAGACGAAGAACATTTTTTCAAATACTTCAAAAATCGCATTCATCAGCAATTGTTTTATCTTCATTGTATCCCCCATTTTCGGAAACTCCTATGACCTGGAAAAGGATTTTTTTAATGTCTTCCGGCAAGAAAGGCTTCTTGATGAAACCTTTTGCCCCTCGATTAAAGGCTTCCTGCATACGTTCGGAACTTCCTTCGGTTGTAATCATAATCACCGGGATTTCTTTTAATGTTTCATTTTTTCTCAGCCGATCCAGAAATTCCAGGCCGTTTACTTCCGGCATATTTATGTCGGAGACTATGATGTCGATCCAATTTTCCGAAAGCACTTCCATGGCTTCTTTTCCGTTTCCGGCCTCGAAACATTGATCCATTTGAAATCCGGAAATAGTAATGATCTTCTTAATAATGGCCCTCATGGAACCGGAGTCATCGACGATTAATACATTGAACGACATGATGTTACCTTCCCTCTTTATGTTCGACTACGTTATTTTTCATATAATATTGATAATTTCCCTGGCATGATTCAAATCGTCCGCAAGTAAAACCATGCTCATTTCCAAATCTTTCATTTTTAAATTAAATTTCTTTAATACCTGATCGACGGCACGATAGGACAGTCCGTCAATTCCACCACCGAACCCCAGCATCAAACAAGCTTGATCGGCCATGTAAACAATCCAGGGCATCATCTTTTCTTCTTTTTCCAATAGATCAGGCCGGTGATGGAAAGATATGGCCTCTCTGATTTCTATGGGGAAATTCCAGTAGGCTGCAATTTTACCGCCCAACTCCGCATGATTGATTCCTATAACAAATTGCTCTGCTTCCACAAAAGATACACGCTGAGTTGAAACAAGTGCGGATATTTTTACCAGAGAATCACGGACAAATTCACCCATGATAATTTTCCCCACATCATGAAGAAGTGCGGCAGTATAAAGGGTCGTGTCTTCCTGTCCGGTTATTTTCTTCGAAATAATCTGCGACATTAAAGCCACCGCTACTGAATGTTCCCATAAATCGGTTACCTTATCATAGTATCCATAAGCGCCTTTCTTATAATATTTAGAAACACCCGCTGTCTGAATTGCTCTTAACAGGTTTTTTTGACCAAGATAAACTACGGCATCGTTAATAGTGCTGATTTTATGACGGGATCCGAAATAGGCGGAATTGGCCATCTTTAAAATATTTGCCGTTATGGACGGATCAAATTTAATTACATTTGCTACTTCCGTTACGGAATAATCCGGTTTATTCAGAAGCTGCGCGACCTTGTTGCCGGTTGCCGGAAAGGCGGGAATTGTATTAACTGATTTTAATATGCGATCTACTGTCTTCATAGTTCTTTCATTTCACCTCCGGAACTACGGACAAAAACTTTGCCTGTGGACATTTCCAGGCGGATAGTACGGTTATAGTTCGCCCCCGTATCTTCCTTGTCGATCATGACATTATTCTTCCAGAATATTTTTCGCATGGCCATAATGTTCTTTTGCCCGATACGGAAATAATTAGTGTCATCCAGTATGCTTGCTCCACCGGCCACTTTGACAAGCATTCTCTTTTTTTCCGCACCCATTTTGTAGCAGGCTTTAAACAATAACGGGATCCCTGTATCGGCGAACATTGCCGGATTTTCCCTGGCTTTATTTTGATCCAGATTTGAATCGGGTAACATGTAATGCAGCATCCCCCCCACTTTCGCAATCGGATCAAAAACAACTATCCCTATGCAGGACCCTAATGCATAAGTTACGAGTATGTCCTGAGTGTTATTACTTACTTTTATATCCGATATTCCTACAATTAAATCGCTCATATAATCACTTTTGATAAACACTGGGTTCTATGTATTTAAAAGAATGCGTCAAACCGGTTAAACTTTCCGAATGTCCCACAAAAAAGTAGCCTTCTTTTTTTAAGCTGTTGTAATATTTGTCAACCAAGCGGGCCTGCGTATATTTATCAAAATAAATCATTACATTACGGCAAAAGATTACATCAAAATTATAGTCCGGTGAAAATTGATTCATCAGATTAAGCCGTTCGAAAGTAATCATGTCTTTAATATCCTTTTTGACGCGGAAGTAGCCTCTGGAACGGCCGGTTCCCATTTGGAAATATTTTCCCAAAATGGAAGCGTCTATCTTTTTTATCCTGTCTTCAGGATAAATACCGGTTTGGGCTACCTGTAATACTCTTGTGGAAATGTCCGTAGCAAAAATCCTGGCGTCCAACTGCCTCATTTTAGCCACTTCCTTTATGGTTATGGCAATTGTATACGGCTCTTCCCCCGTAGAACACCCGGCAGACCAGACATTAAATTTCGGAACAAAATCACGTGAACCGGTTTTTTCCAATATCGATGAGACGATTGACTGTAACCTGGCAAAATGACTTTCTTCACGATAAAAGGACGTCAAATTGGTCGAAATGGAATCGATCATTGTGATCAATTCATCTTTACCCTCATTTGTCGTCACATAGTTAAAATAATCTTTAAACGATTTATAGTTGCCTTCCCGCAACCGCTTACCCAGGCGAGCCTTGACTAATTCCTTCTTTCCTTCATGAAGATTTATTCCACAAAGTTCGTAAACTAATTTGCTGATCTTTTCAAAGTCGTTATCGTTCAGCTCAGACATCATTTTAAACCATCAATTCATTGTCATGATTTAAGATTATGTTAAAACTTCCGCATCAAGCCATCAAACTAATTCGAGAATTTACCACTATCGACAGTTTCTTTTTTTTCGCGATGCACTCATTACAATAAAAATCGGATGGTTTGCATTTACTGCCGCTTTGATTTTTTCAAGTACCAGTATTACTAACCGTCAAGATTATTTTTTTCAATTTAGAGAGATTTTATTGGAAAACCACTTCATAAGCTAAAAGCAATATCTATACCAGAGGATCAACAACTCCATTTCCCGACTGTATCAGGAAATATGATCAATATTGAGTAATACATATTATCCTGTTAATTTGTTATAATAAAAAAGTCGTCAAATATTGTTTTTTTGTTCGGCAAAAAATATGAAATACTTAAGAGTATTTTCATGGAAATAACACCTGTCGCAAATTAATTGACGCTGAATAAAAATTATGATTGTTTTTTGACGCTTTTTATATTATTTATTCCGCATATTTATCTTGAGACAACAATAAGCCGTGCCCACTGCGGCAACTCTATTAAAGGTAGCCTTTGGATACGATATGAGACAAGGTAAAATTCTGATTGCCGAGGATAATGAACTCAACAGGGAAAACCTGGCGGAACTACTTGCAGAAAACGGGTATGAAGTCAAAACTGTCTGTGACGGAAGGGAAGGAATTGAAGCTTTTCTGGAAGACAAATTTGACATGGTAATTACCGACTTGCGAATGCCCCACGTTGACGGTTTGGAATTCCTTCAATATCTTAAGAACGCCAATAAGGACAACATTGTCATTATGATCACCGGCCACGGTACCATAGATGCAGCTGTAGAATCTATGAAACTGGGCGCCTTCGATTTCATCACCAAACCCATCAAAGAAGATCTGGTTAAACTATCGGTCGATAGGGCCATGTCGTTTGCTAAATTGCGCGAAGAGAACATAACTCTTCGAGTTCATCTCAAAGAGAGACAGAACTTCGACAAAATGATCGGTTACAGCGATTGTATGCAAAAGGTCTTCAACATAATAGACAAGGTTTCCGCTTCCGACAGCACCATTCTCATCGAAGGCGAAAGCGGCACAGGCAAGGAATTGGTTGCCCGGGCCATTCACTTTAAAAGCGACAGAAGCAACCAGCCCTTGATTTCCGTTAATTGCGGCGCCATACCTGAAGATCTGCTGGAAAGCGAACTGTTCGGTCATGAAAAGGGCGCATTTACCGGAGCAATTCGCAGCAGAATGGGGAGGTTTGAACTTGCTCAGGGTGGAACAATATTCCTCGATGAAATTGGCGACATGAGTCCCTCACTGCAAGTTAAAGTCCTGAGGGTCCTTCAGGAAAGGCAATTTGAACGGATTGGCGGCGTAAAAACAATTAATGCCGATGTCCGCATAATTACTGCTACCAATCAAAATCTGGAAAAGGCAGTCGAGGAAAAACGATTCCGCGAGGATCTTTATTATCGTATAAATGTTATTCCCATTCATTTGCCGCCATTGCGCGAACGCAATTCGGATATCCTGATTCTGGCTAATCACTTCCTGATGAATTTTAATAAATTAAAAAAGAAAAATATTACAAGCATTGCTCCTGACGCCGTTAAATATCTGAAACAATATCAGTGGCCGGGTAATGTACGCGAACTTCAAAACCTGATTGAAATGCTTGTAGTAATGAAAGAAGAAGGAGAAATTTGCGCCGAAGATCTGCCGTCAAAATTCCGCAGTATGCCCAAAACCAGCGATGACAGTTCCAATATAGAGATAACGGAAGAAGGCTTTAATTTTAATGAATGCGTAAGCCAGCTGGAAAAGGACCTTTTGTTGAAAGCTTTAAAAATGAGCGGTGGTGTAAAAAACAAAGCCGCCAAACTCCTTAACCTTAATCGCACCACGTTAGTGGAAAAATTAAAAAGACTGAATATCGTCGATGATTGGATTGACTGATATCTGATACCATCCGGTACCTGTTTGCCTTCAAAGCGTCCGTCAAATACCTCGTAAAAAACGAAATCGCCTATCATTGCGCACCAAGATCCGGTTCACCGCAATGCCGCAGGATGTGCTCTCGGGCGGCATCGCGCATTTTTATTGCTGTTGTCCATAAATCCGGTGCAATCGGATCCTGCATACTGCGGGGTTCAACAGGTTTTCCGATTGTCACAATAACTGCACCGCGCCGCGGAAAGCGGCTTTTATCACGCAGAACAGATCGTGTGCCGCGGATCGCCACAGGAACAACCGGAATATCAGCCTCAACCGCTGCCTCGAATGCCCCCATATGAAAAGGGCGGAGTCCCGGAATGCGGGTAAATGTCCCTTCTGCAAAGAAGAGCAGGCTGCGGCTTTGGCGCGCTGCTGCAGCAATACGACGGGCATCATCAATTCCTTTCAGTGTATCAAATCTCTCCACAAATTCCGTTTGAATCCGTTTCAAAAATACACGCAGCAGAAAGCTTCCGCCCAGTTCGGCTTTAGCAACAAAGCCGAATTCCAACGGCAGTGCAGCAACCATGATCAAGCCATCCAGATAACTGGCATGATTGGCCACTAATATACAGGAACGTTTGCCGGATAGATTTTCCTTTCCCTGTATAAAAAGAGATGTGAATGAAGCATGGACGAGAAAAAGTGCCATTTTTTTCGTCAGATTCCATCGCCAATGGGACACAGGCAGCAGAATAACCGACGACCAGACAATTGGTGTCATAAGTAACAGCAGCATCCAGCAATAAGCGGCGTAAATTCCGTTTAAACCGGCATGCCACATGCGTCTGAATTCCGGCAATATTCCAGACGCGGCAATACGCACTATTTGCCGCCACCCTGCTTTGTTGCCCTTGCCGATCTGGCCGCTTTCATAAAGACCGCGATTAGCTGCCCGGCGGATTTTACCACTGGATGTTTTCAGAACGGTTCCCGGCGGCGCCAGGACTACTTCATCCGCAGCCGTTCCTACTAAATCCATGGCTATGGAATTGATCTCCTCTTTCAGGGTGTTTAATTTTTGCGGATCATCTTCCCGCGTCTCCACCATTACCACCAGTTTTTCCGTTTGATTGGCTTTATCTTCCGCAGCAAACACGACAACATTGCCTTTTCTGACACCCGAAATTATGCCGACGGCCTCTTCGAGTTCCTGGGGATAGATATTTCGCCCCGCGCGGATGATGATGTCTTTTTTTCGTCCCGTGATAAAGACATCACCGCCTGCGATATAAGCCATATCACCGGAATCCAGCCAATCGCCCTGAAAGAGTTGCTTAGTATCTTCGGCATTGCGATAATATCCGGCTGTAGCCGACGGCCCCCGGAAATGAAGTCTCCCCTCGTAGCGCTCCGGCAATTCCCGGCCGGCGGCATCTACAATGCGGATCTCATGACCGGGCAACGGCCGGCCGCAGGCAACAAACTGCAAAACACGATCATCAGTATCAGCCGATGGTATGGCATGGCCGGTATTGGCAAAATCATCACGATTAATCCTGTCAATAATGGGGCCGCGATTAAGAGGTGGAAATGCCAGTCCGACAGAGCATTCCGCCAAACCATAGACAGGCATCAACGCCTCGCGCCTGAAGCCATACTTGCCGAATTGCCGGCAGAAATTTTCTACAGTATTGGGACTCACCGGTTCCGCTCCGTTGCAGGCAACTCTCCAGGAAGACAGATCAAGTCCTTTAACATCTTCGTCCGTTAATCTCTTCAGACATAATTCATAAGCAAAATTAGGGGCGGCCGAAATAGTGCCCCGCCAGCGATGAATTGCCCAAAGCCAGCGTTGCGGCCGGGAGATAAAGCTGAGCGGAGACATGATTACTATGAAAGCGGCATAGTAAATACTGCTGAACCAGGTTCCGATCAAACCCATATCATGGTAGAGAGGCAGCCAGCTGACAATCACATCCGTGGATTTCACCTGCACCGCTTCACCCAGTGCGCGTATATTGGCAAGGAGATTGGCGTGGGTGAGCATTACCCCTTTGGGATTCCCCGTGCTTCCGGATGTATATTGGATGAAGGCAATATCATGCATGGATGGATTGATCTTTTTATAGATCGCTCCGGTGGAGTTTAATTCCCGGACGGTTGTAAGAGTGTGCATAGTATCGACTTGCGCTTTGAGAAACTGACCGAAGCGCCTGGCTTCCGGAACTATAACCATCATTTTGGCGCCGCAGTTTCGGAGAATGGTGCTGTGCCTTCGCAAATGGTCTTCAAGCTGGCTCAGACGAAAAGGTGGATAGATGGGAACAGGTACGCCGCCGGCAAGTAAAATACCCCAAAAAGTAAAAAAGTAATCCTGCCCCGTGGGCAGCATGATGGAGACAGTATCCCCCGGCAACAGTCCTTTTTCCTGAAGGCCGGCAGCTACAGCCTGCGACCCTTCTCCGAGCTGCCTGTAGGTCAGGACTTCTCCTTCCCCTTCGTCGCTGTATAAGCGGACATGGGGTCTATCCGGATGGGCTGCTATATGCCAGTTTAAAACATCTACCAATGTTTTGGCGCTGTAGGGCAGGTCGTATGCTTCATCCATCTGCTCCACTTTTATTTCTATAGAGGGAGCAGACACGAAAGCACTACCGGCACTGACAATTGCCTGCCATAAATCACGGGGTGTTTCCGCATCCATAAATATCTTTTCCGGCAGGATAACACCCATGCTTTTTTCAATGCGGGCAAGGAGTTCTACCCGGGCCAGACTATCGAGCCCCAGGTCACGCGACAGTGAGCTGTCCGGTAAAATCAGCCGGGTTTTCGGCCAGGACGGATGAAGCTCAAATACAAGCTCTTTAATTGTATTGAGTAAAACATCCATTATTCTGTCTGACTTATTGTCTGTTTTTCTGCCGCTCATGAGTTTGCCTTCTACCGAAAATATCTATCTATTCGCCGGCGTGTTGACGCGCACCCATTTTGCCCCGCTCTTCATTGACGAAAAGGACAATAACTACTGCAATAAAGAAAAAAACTGAACAGACAAGAATCGCCTTTTGCAGGCCGAAAATTACCTGGAGCAGCCCCAACCCCATGAGCCCCATAATAGACGAAAGACGACCGGTAAAACTCCAAAGACCGAAAAACTCGCCCGACTTTGTATTCGGAGAGAAAAGACCCACCATGGCACGGCATGCGGACTGGGTTGATCCCAGGCCCAATCCGGCTATGCATCCGACGACAAGGAAAACATGTTCCTCTTTAAGAGAAGTCCCCATCAGATCGTTCAAGAAAGCCGTAACTTCAATGATCCCGTAAATCAGGCTCACGGAAACAACCCAAAGCACCAGTGTCAATATAAAGGTCTGTTTCGCCCGCCATTTATCCTGGATTATACCGAAAAGAAACGCTCCACCCGCCGCCGTAAACTGCGTTAAGATAAACATTAACATTTGGGTCATGCGGGACCATTTTACAACCTGGTCTCCGTAAATGAATGTGAAAGCAATGACTATGGAAAGACCGGCAGAAGCGAAAAAAAAAGACGCCAGAAGGATCACAAGATCTTCGTAATCCCGAACATCCACAAACGTTTTTTTTAATCTTTTAAGCCCGACAGTAAAATAGGTTTCATTTACCGGTAAAGGTCTATGAACAGTTCTTTCTTTTACCCAGAGAAACGTCGGAATTGCCGCTAAAAGGAAAAACAGGCCCGTCACCGGTCCCACCAGCCGCAAGTTGGAAAAATTTTCCACCGTATACACACCGGCATTCAGGCCGAATATTACGATTGCCGTTGAGATGAGGCCGCCGAAATAACCCAGGCTCCAGGCATACCCGGAAATCTTACCCAGATCCTCAGGCGGGCCAAGGTCGGGAAGAAAGCTGGAGACGAAAGATTCGCTGTAGGAAAAACCGATGTTGGATAAAATAATAAAAAACATCCCCAGCATGATATTTCCCGGGCCGACGAAAAAAAGAGCTGCTGTAGCAATTACTGTCAGTATATAGCTTCCAAAGAGAAATTTCTTTTTTGATCCGGTATAATCCATGATTGCACCAAGGATAGGTGCTGAAAGGAGCACAACCAGGTAGCTTATTGACAGAGATGTGCTCCATAGCAGATTACCAAGACGGTATTGGGGACCGTCTCCTACAATAATCCTGGGAAATATTATACAAAACACAACTGTTATGATAACTGTTGTATAGGAAGAGTTCGCAAAATCAAACATTGCCCAGCCCAACAGTTCTCTGCGTGAAGCCCTTTGAATTTCCGCCACAGGTATTCCTCTAAACAATTATTGGGCAATCATTTAATTCAATCAGATTCTATGCATATTGTGTGGATATATATTTATCAATGGACTACGCTGTTTTATTAAAAAATTCTTCCACCTTTTTAAAATTTTCATCCACAGTTTTTTTTAAATTTTCGCATCCATTTTTATAAGCTCTCAACCACTCGGAGATTACTTTTTTGCCCTCTTCAGGAAACATAGGTGATTTTTCCCAAAATTTATTAATCATTGTTTCCGTTTGTTCGTGTAATGCGGTCATTGCTTTAAAATTATTGTCAAAGGCAGCTTTATTGAAAGCGATCATTTGTTTAGCAACTTGTTTCGGATCCATGGTAAAACCTCCTTTAATTAGAAATAATATTTTAATAAGTTAAATCTTCTCAACTCAATTGTCAAAAAAAAAGTCTAAAATTATTCAGAAAATCATGCTCTATTGACAACAATAAGCTTTAATCTTAAATTTAAATTATTAATAAGATATGCATAAAAATTATAACAACTGAATAAGATAACATTTCAATGATGAATGTGGTTCTTTTTACATGATTTGTTTTGGAAACAGTCTAATTCCATTTCCAAATCAATGATGATACCGCGGCGGCTAGGAGGAGGCGAAGAGGCGTATAACCTGAAGGTCACGCGTTATACATACGTTGAGGAAGCCGACGACGACGCCAACAAAGGGAGCGCTTGATTTCGAAATGGAATAACCCGGTCAACAAGATCGAAAGGAGGTATATTATGCCAACCAGAAAAATGAAAGAGTTTCTGGACAGTCATGGAGTCAAATACGTGAGAATCGAGCATTCACCGGCCTATACCGCCCGGGAAATTGCGCAGTCCACGCATATCAAGGGAAAGGAAGTCGCCAAAACCGTTATCGTCTTCATTGAAAATAAAATGGCCATGGCAGTTTTGTCCGCCAACTACTCTATCGATTTCGATTATTTTCGGAAGGAAATCCATGTGAAAAGAATCGAACTCGCCACCGAAGAGCAATTTAAAGATATATTTCCGGATTGCGAAGTCGGTGCTATGCCTCCTTTCGGCAACCTTTACGGCATGGATGTCTATGTGGATCAGCATCTGACGGAGGATAAAGAGATAGTTTTCAATGCCGGTTCGCATTCGGAACTGGTAAGAATGGCTTATGAAGACTTCGCCAGGCTGGTAAAGCCCAAAGTGATAAGATTGACCTGAGGCGCAGTTATTTGACGATGAGATGGAAGTACATAGAAGTACATGAGTAGAGGATATCTTGTATTCCGGATGATATGACGAAAATCTCTGCAACCCATGATCCGGGACACGAAGCTGTTTACGTTCGGAGTTCCTGGCGGCCATGGCAATGAATAAGACTGTCAATGACATGGCCGCTCAGATGATTTCCTTGTTACTTGTTGATTTTTGTTATCTTTGTACCTTGGAGACCAAGACCGGCCATCAGCCCCTTTTGACTGAAAAAGAAGGCATATATATCCGATTTTGCAGTGGTTGTCGAAAGGCTGCCGGACGCCCCCTTTTCGACGACGACAATGGTCGGCCCCGTACCGAGTTCCCAGCCGCCGCTTTTGTCAAGATAGTTCACTGCCGCGTCCGTCATCAAGAACAGCGCATATCCGTATGTCTGCAAGCCGGCCTGTAAACCATAGGAAACAGCAATGGTATTATAGTACGCGGCGACGTTTCCCGATTTAAGAAGCGCGCCTTCACCATACAATCCGCCGACAATAAATCCTCCCTTGGTGATCGCCGGGAAAACGAGAATGGCCTTTGCATTTTGCCCCAGGTTCTTCGCGGAATCGGATTTGGCATAAAGCGTCTGCAGCGCCTTTTGCGAATCACGGCTGATTTTTCCTGCTGAATCGGCAGAAACAGTCAACGGGACAGCACAGAAAATCGTAACGCTCAGAACGGCACACAACAGCAGTTTAATCCGAATGTATTTCATAAGATTTTCTCCTTTCCTATGGATTGCCCGTTTTGACGTACGGGATCTGCGCAGCAAGTTCGTAGTACAGTACTGCATTGATCTTGTTTTCGATCTGATAATATCGCGCAACCTTCTTATCGGAGAGTACTTTACGGAATTGGGGGAGATATGTCTTCGCAAGCTTAACACGCAGGGTCTCGATGGTCATAAACTCATCCAGGAGTTTTTTGGCCATGGCATTGGTCATCGTTTCATAGTTGTCGGCGTAATTTTTAATCATATTAAGGGACCGGGAGCGCAGAAGAAACAGTTCATTCTGATAGCTCTCATATACAGGCCAAAAAGCCTTGGCCTCTTTTTCCGTAAGCTGCAAGTTGTTGGCAACAATCAGCTTCTTGTCCGCTTTAACTTTGGCGATAAGAAGCTGCATGTTGTCGGCCGCTTTGTCCTCGGCCGCCAACGGACTGGTGCAGATGAGCAGTAATGCAGCCATAATGATTATCAGGCCGCCATTTGTAAAATTTCTTTTCATTTAGATTCTCCTTTCTTTTTGTAGTTCGTTATACTCTTCATGATGGTTTCTTCCTGCCGGCAACTATATATGCAATTACAGTTAAGATTAATACTATGGACAACTTTAGAAACAGCAAAAGAGTCTTGGCAATCAGCCCTGGAAACTCAAGTGGAAGGTCGTTCCAGACGATCAGGGCTGAAACAAACAATGCACTGATCAGAATAACGCTTTGTATCAGGTTCATATTTTATCTCCTTATGCATTTCATGTCTGGAACGGCTTATGTCAACGCTTTTGAGCTTCAATTTCCCGGATCATTCCTGCAATTTCAGCGCTCATCTGACCGAGCGCCCGGCTATGCGCCGCAACAAGAGCGGCATAGTCGTCGCCTTGTGTCAGTTCGGTAAGCGTCGCACGGTGTCGGTGAGGCTGCCCCTCCTTCGCTGAATTTACCGTCCAAATCGCATCCAGTGTAGCCGCCTTGCCCAATTCCGAATCGAAACGCAGAATATTGATCATGACTCGATACGATGCGTCCGCAGCCGATGATTGCGGGAATATTGTTACATGTGGTGTGCCGAGCATCGAGACGAGGTTCTCGGCTACAACCCGCGCAATGTTGTCTTTAAGAGGCGATGCCCAGCGGTCGAACTCGCTTATATAAACCTGATTCGGACCAGTCCGCAGGACAATCGGCAAGCGGTTGACAACGTCCGGCACCGAGACGGGACCTACCGAGACGGTGAAGCTTGACGACGGCTGGACAGCCGGTGCTCCCATCGGACTCAGCGTGTAAAAACGCGACGGAGAGGAAGCGCATCCGGCGATTACGGCGGCTAATGTACAGGATATAAAGATGATGGCAAGTCTTCTCATTTTGATTTCTCCTGTGTTTTTCCTCGGATGAGGGCATCCGGGTTTCGTTCGAGATAATCGACGAGGCCGCTGACAGCCTGCGCAGCCCGTCTAACCTCCTGCAGGGCTTCCCGCATCTCCTGCTGCGCCGGTGCATCCTTGCCGACCAGGGTGGAGTCGGTACTCTTCAGGACGCGTTCGAGGGCCTCCAACGTTTTCTTCAATTCCGGCAGAACTTCCCTGTCAACGCGCTTCACCAATCCATCGAGACCTGTGAGCAGTTTTTTCACATCCTCGCCAATAGCATCCAGGGGAATTCTATCGATCTTCGCCAGGACATCGTTAATTTTAGTTTTGAGATCCTCCAGGCCGCTCGGCATCACCGGCAACTCAGGTGGCGGATTTGTCCAGTCGATTTTCACTTTGGGAACACCACGGAAGTGGTCAAAAGCGACATAGAGCTGTCCCGTTAAAAGATTTCCGCTTCGCAGTTGCGCTCGCAGCCCCTTATCAATCATTCTCTGCAAAAAGGCATGGCGTCCGGTTTCACTCCCGGCCTGCTCGTCGAGGGCAGCCGATTTCTTCACATGCGCCATGAACCGGGCTGGATATACCTGGATATCAACACGTGGGCGAATGAAATGTTTTGCCGGATCATATTCCAGACCGACCGCAGTGACCTCGCCCACCGGCAATCCGCGATAGGTGACAGGCGCGCCGACGCTGAGCCCGAGCAGCGACTCGTTGAAGTATAAAACATAAGGTGTCATAATGGTTTCGCGCTCCGCCATGGCTGCCGCACGGTTGCGGAAGAGTGTAAAGAGAGCATTTGCGTCGGCAGGATTCAATTCCATGAACTGGGGGGGTGTCTCAAACGCAATTCCGCCAACCAGCATGGATACCACCGACTCGGTTTCCACATTAAACCCGCTTGCTCCCATTGACACGTCGATGCCGCTCGCCTCCCAGAAACGTGTCTCTTTAGTGACGTACTTGTCGTATGGTGCATTTACAAATATCTTGATTTGGAGAGACTTGCCGTCCCCGGCGAGGTCATAGCCAATGACTTGTCCTACGTTCAGGCGGCGGTAGTAAAGCGGAGAGCCGATGCCCACCGACCCGAGATTATCGGCCTGCAGCTGGAATATCCGGCCGGGCTGGTCAACAGTGACGGCCGGTGGCACGTCGCGCCCGATGAACTTATGCTTTGGTTGTTTCGACTTTCCCATCCTGAGTCCGATGAAATTGCCGGTAAGCAGCGTACTGATGCCGGAGACGCCGCTCAGGGTGACGCGTGGCTTCTCGACCCAGAATTCGGCATCCTCGACGATTAAGCCCTCGGCGCTTTTGTCGATCTTCGCCGTCACGACGACCTTTGTATAATCACTTGAGAGCTTTACCGTTTTCACCTGACCGATGTTCACATCCTTATACTTGACGAAGGTCTTCCCCGCCTCTACACCCTCGGCCGCCTTGAAGACGATGGTAATCGTCGGGCCTTCGCTCAGTATTCGCTGGACTGCGATCCCGATGGCCACCAGAGCGGCCACGACGGGAATGATCCATACTACCGAAAAACGCATTCGTTTCTTCGGCACGACGGTGGCCTGAGGAATGTTGTCGAGATCGATCTGCTCAGTCATTTTGCTCCTCCTTGCAGTTACTGGAATCCCAGATGAGACGGGGATCAAAGGTTTCGGCCGCAATCATGGTCAGCACGACAACCGCTGCAAAAAACAGCGAGCCCAGTCCCGGTTTCACGGACATGAGCGGTTGGAGTTGGATGAGGGCCACAACGAAGGTGACGACAAAGATGTCGAGCATCGACCATCTGCCGACAAACTCAACCAGACGGTAGAGTCTGGTCCGCTCGCGCTGGTCCTTGATCGAGCTGCGCTGGACAGTAATCAAAAGATAGGCCAGGGCGGCCAGCTTGGCCAATGGTATCATTACACTCGCAATCAATACAATGAGTGCGAGATGCCATGAGCCATACTTGTAAAGCAGAACGGCGCCGCTGATAATGGTATCTCCCTCAACGGATGTCAGGGTGCTCGTGACCATCACCGGCATAATGTTCGCCGGAATATAGCAGATCGAGGCGGCGATGATAAGGGCCCAGGTACGCTCGATCGCATTATGCCGGCGAAGCTCAAGCTCCCTGCCGCATCGCGGGCAATGCCCCGGCTCATAAACATTGGCGGGCCTCGTCAACAGACCGCATACCTCGCAGGAAACACAACCAGACTTGATGCCTGTCGGGACGCTGGTGCTCATGTTCCTATCCTCTCCATGTCCGCCGATTCTGCAGCTCCAACTATCTGCTGCGCTTCCTCATCGGTCCATCTGACTCGTTTCCATACCTCTTGCCGGTCAAAGCTGACCATCATGGCGGCAATGAGAATAATGAGCGCACCGACGGCAAATATCCCTTCACCAAGAACCAGCGTTGCCATTTCGGCAATCTTGATCAAGGCAACCAGAATGCCCAGCATCATCACCTCGGCCATCCCCCAGGGCTGGCTTAACTCTGCCGTCCGCATAAGCGCACCGGTCCATGATGGCGCTGGTGATCGCCTCAACGCGAGCAGGATCAGAAGCATCAATCCGATATAGACGGTTGGTGCGACTATGGCGCAGATCGCCACAAGCGAGGCTGTGATTTCCTGCCCCTGCAACCACATCTCCAGCACGCCGCCAAGAATCGTCGTACTGACATGGCGTCCAGCGACTGAAATTCCCATGAGAGGCGTAGTGTTGGCGACGACCAGGGTGATCGCCGCCGCAACAGTAATGGCCAGTGTCCGCTCCAGGGAATTGGGTTTGCTGGCAGCGATCACATGGCCGCAGCGGGGACAGCGCGCCTTGCCACCCGGTGGGAGCGCAGGAATACGTTGCAACAGGTCACATCCGGGGCACGCGACGATATTTTCAACAACTGATGACATCTTGTTATTCCTTTGGTTCCCTCTTGATGCCTTTGGCATCGTCGATGAACAACACGATCCGTTCAGACCAGAATTTGAAGGCGTCTTTAGCCGATCCATACTTCGAGAACCGCGAAGCAAAGGCCGCCTGTTGCTGGTCTACGCCCATCACGAGCACATCATTTGTTGTGGAGTCGAGAGCCATGAACTCAGCGCCCGTTTCGCCGCCGCCGGACCAGCCTCCCGTCGCACCTCTCTTAATGAGACTAACTCCAATACCAACGGGTAAAACTGATGTGACGGCGCTGACTCCGGGCCGGCTCTGCTTGACATTCGTTATGGCAATGCGCATCCGTATGACATCGGGACCGGGCTCGGCGACTATCGGGTATTTGTCTTTGAAAGCCGCCACGAGTTCTTTGTTGAAGGAATCGGCCATCTCTTTCATCAGCTCAGGATCAATACCTTTGTTTTCAGAATCGCCGGCCAGGTAGAAAATGACGTTGTCTACCATGAACTTATTGTATTTCTTAAAGTCCGCATCCGGCTTTATCCACCTCAGCTTTGCCCCACCTTCCGGTCCCGGCGTCAATTTCTGGTATACACCCGGATCACCGAGAAACCCGGAAAAGACAGGATCTCCCTCTAATGGGGCCGCAAATACTGCTGATACCGAAAACATGATACCTATCGCTATCATAATAAATCTTGCCGCTGCTTTCATAACAACCTCCTTTTAAAGTATCTTATTTTTTTAATGCATTTCCTTTCTCATCCTGTTCAGGATTTCTGTTCCCTGCCACAGTTGATCACGGTCAATCTTTACTCTCGCTGTTTCACTCAACACTTCGATGGCCCCCATAAGCGCACTGCCACTGTTTGACCGAAGATAATCTTCCAGACTTGACTGCTTTTCCCAGCTAAAAGAAAGAAAAAAGAGATCCTCATCCTCTTTGTCCATATAAATACGGCAGTCACGGCACCCTTTATGTTTGCGAATGGTGGGAAGAAGCGCATATAATGTTTGATAAAGCTCCTGAAACCTCAATTGTTTTGCTCTAATCTCCATTGTGAGTTCCATGTCATCTTCCCTTACTTTTAGTTCTGCTGTTTAATGAATGCAACAGCGGTCAAGACTGTTACTACGGATAACCTCACAAAAAGTAGAAACATCCGGTAATATTTGTCAGGCATACGAAAAGTAATCCAAGAAGCGTTCCAGAAGGAATAATTTTAGTACATAAATTATATTCATTTGATATTTCTAAAGTATTTATGAATCGGGATTGTTTCCAAACAAAATCGATGGGCAATAATTCTCAATATATTACGGATCTGCAATATATTGAGAATTACCTAATTATGATGGACTCGTAAAAAGTCATGAAATTAACAATTTTCAGACGACCTCGTAAAAAGGTCGCAGGCAAGGCGCGCGAATACCGAGGAATGAGGCGTACTTAGCGTACGCCGCAGTGACGAGGGATGAAGCGCAACGCAGAATCCGGCCTTTTTACGAGGTCGTCAATTATGATAATGAAATTTTCAGGGACGTGTAATGTCCAATTTTTTGATCCGGAACCGAAGAGTGCTGGGGTTAAGTCCAAGAATGCCGGCAGCGCCGCCTTCACCATCGATCTTCCAATGGGTTTTCTGGAGGACTTTCAGAATATACTCCCGCTCTATTGCTTCAAGAT
>JBDKVD010000096.1:0-2971 GCA_039679325.1 Smithella sp. | reverse complement strand
ATAAGAAATTTAATATTATGAAGCAAGTAAAAAACTCGGAGAATTCCAGGGTAGCCAAAGCTGCCGGAATTGTAGGCATCTCGACAATGATCAGCCGGGTATTCGGCTTTCTTCGGGATATGGTTGTGGCCGCTTTGTTCGGGGCAGGTCTGGCCTCGGATGCTTTTTTTGTCGCGTTCCGCATTCCCAATCTGTTGCGGCGGCTGATCGGCGAAGGATCGCTCACCGTTTCTTTTGTTCCTGTTTTTACGGAATATCTGCAGAAGAAATCCAAAGAAGAAGCTCTGGAACTGGCCAACACCGCCTTCACCTTATTGTCGATCATTCTGGTTATCGTCTCCGTGCTAGGAGTTTTATTCTCCCCTCTTGTCGTTACCCTGATTGCCCCGGGTTTTGTCAACGATCCCGATCAGTTTGCCCTGGCTGTTTTTTTAAACCGCCTGATGTTTCCCTATATTTTCTTTATGTCGCTGGTGGCTTTGTGCATGGGCATTCTGAATTCTTTCCGGCATTTTGCCGCCCCCGCTCTTTCTCCCGTAATATTGAATATCTGTATGATTATTGCAGCGCTGACTTTGCACGGATTTTTTGCCGAACCAATCACCGCGCTGGCCGTCGGTGTTATGATTGGCGGTATTTTGCAGCTGGCGATGCAGTGGCCTTTTATTGTTAAGTACGGTTTGAAAATCAAATATAAATTCAATCTGCATCATCCGGGAATCAAGCAAATGACTCTTTTGCTGCTGCCTGCAATTCTGGGAGCCGCCGTCGGCACGATCAATGTTTTCGTCGGAACGATTTTGGCCTCACTGCTTCCCAAAGGCAGTGTTTCCTACCTTTACTATGCAGACCGCATTATGGAATTGCCTTTGGGCGTCTTTGCCATCGCCATTGGTACAGCCTCTCTGCCCAGTCTTTCGGCGCATGCTTCCAAAGGTAATATTGATGATATGAAAGCAACCATGTCTTTTTCCCTGCGGCTCATGCTTTTTGTTACCATCCCCGCCATGGTGGCCTTGATGGCGCTGAACCTGCCGATCATTTCGGTTTTATTTCAGCGCCGGGCTTTTGATGTTCACGCCGCGACGCTGACCGCCCAGGCTTTATTTTGTTATGCTTTGGGCTTGTGGGCTTTTTCCGTCCTCCGCGTGATCACCGCCGCCTTTTATTCCCTGCAGGACGCCAAGTGGCCGATGAAAGCCGCGGTTATTACCCTGCTGGTCAATCTTGGAGCCAGTGTTGCTCTGATGTATCCTTTAAAACACAACGGCCTGGCTCTGGCCAACTCGCTTTCGGCAATAGTGAATGTTGTGGTCTTAAGTATCGTTTTGAAGAATAAAATCGGCGCTTTTTTAGATCGCAAATTTTATATTTCCATCGGCAAGATAATTATCTCCTCGCTGGTGATGTGGGGGGCAATCCTGCTCATCGACTTTATCATTCCCTGGAACTCAAACGGGCAGTTTAAAGCAAGGCTTGCGTATTTGATTATTGCTATTATAACGGGAGCAATAACATATTTTGTCTGTGCCTATATTTTGAAGAGTCCGGAAATCCACAGTATTATAGGGCAGGTAAAAAGAAGATTTAATCGCTGAGGGAAACGAAAAAAGGACAAAGATATTGACTTCACCTGTTCAAAGTGATAGGTGGTTTTATTCTCAAACTTAAAGAAATTATCGAGACAAAAACTCTGGTGCCCAATCATGCTGGATATTAAATATGTAAGGCAAAATGTTGAATTCGTTCGCGAGAAGATGATTCAAAGAGGTCAGTCAATTGATTTTGACCGTTTTGTTTCTCTCGATAATGAGCGCCGCGATATTTTGATGGAAGTCGAAACATTGCGCAGCGAGCGCAATAGCGTTTCCAAGGAAATCGGCGAGCTCAAGAAAAAGAAAGCGGATGCATCTTCCCTGATTGCCAAAATGGGTGAAGTTTCAGCTAAAATTAAGCAGCTGGATGAACGTCTGCGCGTAACCGAAGAAGAACTCAGCGCCTTCATCCTCACTGTGCCTAACATTCAGCATGAATCTGTTGTATTGGGCCGCGGGTCGGAAGATAACCCGGTTGTCCGCAGCTGGGGCGAAAAGCCGGAATTTGCTTTTACGCCGAAAGAGCACTGGGAAATTGGTGAAAATTTAAATATTCTGGATTTTGCCCGGGGAGCGAAAATTGCCGGGGCGCGATTCACTTTATACCGGGGGCTGGGCGCCGCCCTCGAGCGGGCTTTAGTTAATTTTATGCTCGATTTACACACCGGCGAACATGGATATACGGAAGTACTAACGCCGTTTATGGCGAACCGCGAAAGCATGACCGGCACCGGCCAGCTGCCGAAATTTGCCGAGGATCTTTTTAAAATTGAAGGAATGGATTATTTCCTGATTCCGACGGCGGAAGTTCCGGTGACCAACATCTTTCGTGATGAAATACTGGAAGAAAAGAAACTGCCCGTTTATCATGTGGCTTATTCTCCCTGTTTCCGCTCGGAGGCCGGCTCTTACGGCAAGGATACACGCGGTTTAATCCGCCAGCATCAGTTCAACAAGGTGGAAATGGTCAAGTTTACAACGCCGGAAACATCGTATGAAGAGCTGGAAAAATTGACTGCTAATGCCGAGGAAATTTTGCAAAAATTAGGGATTCATTACCGCACGGTCAGCCTTTGTTCGGCGGATTTAGGTTTTTCGTCCGCCAAGACTTACGATGTGGAAGCCTGGATGCCGGGGCAGAATGCCTACCGTGAAATCTCTTCGTGCAGTAATTTTGAAGATTTTCAGGCGCGGCGCGCTTCGATCCGGTTCCGCCGCGAAGAAAGCGGCAAAGTGGAATTTGTTCATACTTTAAATGGTTCAGGTCTGGCTGTTGGTCGAACTGTCGTGGCAATTTTGGAAAATTATCAGCAGGCGGACGGCTCCGTATTAATTCCAAAAGTTTTACAACCTTATATGAGAGGTGTTGAGCGGAT
>JBDKVD010000095.1:0-4371 GCA_039679325.1 Smithella sp. | reverse complement strand
CCACGCAAATCACGGGGAAGAGCGCCTTCAATGACACAGATAAATTTGCCGGCAAAATCATGGATTGCTTTTTCCAGATTCTCTTCCGCCTGATATCCGGATGCGGCCATCAACGTTTCGTGATATTCCAATGAAATTGTTTCCAGAAGAATATCGTCAACATTAGGATAAGAAGAGCGCAAAAATGCTTCGCTGCAGCCGGTGCATTCGGCAAAATGAAGCCAAACAACGGGAAGGCGACTGAAATTTTCCGCTGCCTTTGCTACCATGGGACGGAAAACCGGCGGGAGCATCAAGGCGGCTGTCATTGCCGATGTCCATTTAATGAAATCTCGTCTGGAAAAACCCCGATCCTTTAAAATTTCGTGCAAATCTTCTCTCGGCTCAGGTAAATCTTTTTCGATTTGTTCCAGGTGAACTTGACAATGCTTCATCAATTCTTTGTAATGCTTGTCAAGCATCTTCTTGTACGCGGAATTATCCCCTTTTGCCATACTGTCTCCTTTCAATAATTTCGAGGCTGTACACTTATGTGCAACATGCCAATATAATTAATATTTGTTATTTTTTTAAAGCGATGATAGCGATGATGAAGTACAAAAGATTTGGCAATCATTTCTATAAAATAAAGGATCAAGAGAAGTTCAGTTTTTTATTAATTGCTAATGCTGTCTTCAGGGAAATTTTTTATGCTTGTTACAGCATAAACTTTCATGCTTGCCGTAGCATAAAAAAACTATAATGGCAACATTTTAATCATCAAAAATGATATTTTTATTCGCCGACGGGCATTCGTTATTCATAAAAATTTTACAGTGCAAATTTTATTTAATATAATAAAAATATTAATAATAATAAGTAATAATGCATTGCAGGCATTAACATTAAGTAATAAAGCAAATAATTATAAATAATTATATACTCTCCTGCACCCTCGGGAATTTATCCTTGAACACCTTCACTGGTCCTCTGGAAACATTGCCCCCCCTATTGTTGATTAACAACTGCTTTTTATTTTATCTTAGGTAAATTATGATGTTGGTGGTCTTTTTTAATTGACATACAGAAGTCTTTTTTCTATACATGTCTTCTCGCAAATAAAGCACCTATCAATTCAATCAACTGTTGCGATACGGCCACTCAGAACATTCTCAGAATCGAAGGTCAAAAAAATTACCCTGTTTATTATATTCAGACTGGAAGGGTTGTATAATGAAAATAAAACATAAGATATGGTTTGAAGCACATGGATTGACAATATTCGGTCCCGGTCGCAATACATTTTTCAAACAAATAGACGAATGCCGCAGCCTGAATTCGGCAGCCAAAAAGCTGAATGTCTCCTATCGTTTGGCATGGGGGAAAATCAAAGTTGCTGAAGAAAGATTAGGTATCCATCTGGTCGAGGTTAACCCCGGCGAAAAGAAGATGCATCTGACCAAAGAAGCCAGAGAATTATTAGCAATATTTGACGAGCTGGAAAAGGAACTCACACCTATTTTACAAAAGGCTGAAGATAAAATAGCTGCTTTGAAAAAAAGATCTCTCGAGAATAAAGCTGTAAACGACAATGAAGTTGCTGTTAAGAATACTTCCAATAATAGTCAGGCTGTTTGTTTAGAACCGGAACCTGGAATGCAAAACCAGTTAAAAAGATTGACTGTTAAAGGTAGCGACAATGAAGAAAATGAAAAGATTGTTTTAAAAAGCTTAGTCTGTTTATTTGTCCTGCCATTTATTGAGACGGCATGTGAAATATTCGAAGATTATGCAATACTGATGTATTTTTAATGTCCCTCGTTATTGATCATTTTTATGGCGTGCCCCATCGCGGGCAGAAGAATTTTGGTGCAAAGCGTTACAGCTTTTACGGAACCGGGGAAATTAACAATTACGGTTTTACCTTTAATTCCAGCATACCCCCGGGAAAGCATGGCGTGGGGAGTTTCCTTGTAGGATTCGCTTCTTAATATTTCGGCAATTCCCGGCAGACTTCTGTCGCAATATTCCTCACAAATTTCAGGAGTTACATCTCTGGCGGACAAGCCCGTTCCTCCGGTAGTCAATATAAAATCAGCTGAAGCCGCCTTTTGCAGTGCTTTGAGGATTTCCTCTTTTTCATCGGGGACAATTACTCTGGAAATTTCCGCATCGGTAATACTTTCCTTTATAAGTTTCTCGATTGCCGGGCCGGAAAGATCTTCATAAATTCCCTTTGACGCCCGATCAGATATCGTAAGAACCGTTACTTTCATGATTTATTGTTCCGCCTTCAAAATTACTAAGGATTTCTTTTGATAAAATAATTATTTTATTTCTTCTTTCTTTTTTTCCACAAGATAAACATTTTCTATATGCATCTTCTTATCAACAGCTTTACACATGTCGTAAATGGTCAGGGCCGATACCGAAACAGCGGTGAGCGCTTCCATCTCTACACCTGTTTTCCCCGAAGTAATTACCTGGCTGGTTATTTCAATGCCGTCGTCTGCAATGTTAAAATTAATATCCACGTGTTCTAGATTCAGGCAATGGCATAAGGGAATAAGCTCCTCCGTTTTTTTCGCCGCCATGATGCCGGCAATTTTGGCAACCGCCAAAACGTCACCTTTTTTCATCAGATTCGCTTTCACAATATCCATTGTTTCTTTTTGCAGCAGTATTTTCCCGTAAGCGGATGCCGTTCTTCTAACTACTTCCTTTGAGGATACATCAACCATGAAGGCATTTCCGGCCGAATTTACATGAGTTAATTCCAAAACTAACCTCCTATTTCAAACATTTTTCTGGAATTACAGGATAACCCTCTTTCCGGTTTGGAAAGGATGGCTTTAACAAGACTTTCCCTGATATTCGCCATGTCTATTTTATATTCTATTTCCGAATGCAGGCATGGTTTTAAAACACCATCGGACAGCAGTCTTATCCGGTTGCAATTACCGCATTTGGGCGGCCGGTCAAACAAATACTGATCATTTTTGTCCTGCTTCAAACTAAAATGATTTATCAGCTGCGACTTGATGTTTTTTCCCTCGCAAAACCTTCTTATATCATCGATTTCATTTTCATTTATGCCTTTTAACACCACCATGTTTATTTTAATTTTAAAACCTTCCCTGATGGCTGCATCTATACCTTTTAAAACATCGGCCAGATTGCCGATTCGAGTTATTTGTCTGAACTTTTCGGGCCGAAGCGTGTCCAGTGATATGTTCATACTCGTTAAACCGGCCTTTTTTAATATTTTGGCTTTTTGTGCCAGTAAAACGCCGTTTGTAGTTAAGCAAAGCTCTTTAATTCCGTCAATCTTTGCCAGTTTCTCGATTAAAAATTCAATGTCCTTTTTGATGAGGGGCTCACCACCCGTCAATCTTACTTTGTTTATACCCAGTTGGGCGGCTTCTTTAACTATTTGCTCTATCTGCTCGTAACGCAGAATATCTTCGTGCTGCTTAAACTGCATTCCTTCTTCCGGCATGCAGTAAATACAGCGAAGATTGCATCGGTCGGTGACGGAAATCCTCAAGTAATTAACTTCTCTGTTAAACCTGTCCAGCATCGAATTTTACACCTCGTTTCCCTGCGAAAAAACATTTATTGGAAGCAAGAAATTCTTTAATCTCAAAATCAAGACAACATTTCAATTTTAACGGGAAATTGGGATCAGGGAACTGATTTTCAACGGCTAATGTCCCGGCATAACAGGTATGGTCGCAGGCAGAAAACGAAAATAAAATATCCAACTTCCAACGGCGCCTCCATACCATTTTGCTAAATTTTCGTACAGATTTATTATTGCAAAATTATTTACTCCAAATGAAAAGAGGCCCGGAGTTAAAAACCCCGGGCCTCTTGGACAACTAATGTAAATTGTTTCAACTAGTTACGTTTTTATTTCTTTTCCTGACCATAAACGATGAGAGTTCCCTCATGTTCCATCTCTTTGAGCCAACCAGGATGCTGCTTCCTGAGCCAGGCTTTCGTCACCCAGCCGTTAATCATCGCCTGAACAGTTCCCGGATTGCCGACAGTACCCAGATACAGGTGAATAAAGAAGAAAGCGAAGATCACCACAAAACCGAGTACATGCAGTACATAGAGCCAATCCAGCAGAGCATTTCCCAGGAAGAAAAGATTTGGAAACAACATGAAGAATCCCGTAATGATCATTATCACGCCGAAGAAGGCGACCGTAAGAAAGAACAACTTCTGACCGGGATTGTATTTTCCCGTCTCAGGAACTTTATCAACATGCCACAAATATCCGCCCGCGGCCTTAATCCACTCGAGATCTTCCGGAAAGACAAAGACACCGGCTTCTTTCCACCACATCATTATCGCCAGAAGCAATGATACGATAAAAACTATGGC
>JBDKVD010000094.1:0-4804 GCA_039679325.1 Smithella sp. | reverse complement strand
GGGGGTCGGCAGCACCGATCTGGCGGCGGCAATGCTCACGGGAGAACTCTGGTTTAAAGTTCCCCAATCCATGAAATTTATTATCTCCGGTTCTTTGCAAAAATGGGTTTCCGGCAAAGATCTGATTCTGCATATAATCGGGCTCATCGGTGTAGACGGCGCTCTTTATAAGGCGATGGAATTTGAAGGTGAAACGATCAGTAAATTACCAATGGCTGATCGTCTGGCCATGGCTAACATGGCTATCGAAGCGGGAGCAAAAAACGGTATTTTCCCGCCTGATGAAATCACCCGCGAATATGTGGAAAAAAGAGCCAAACGTCCGTACACGTTTTATTCTTCCGACAAGGACGCTGAATACAGCGATGTGATCGAAATTGACGCAGGTCTTATTGAACCACAGGTTGCTTTTCCCCATCTGCCTTCCAACGTAAAACCCATCAGCCAGGCAGGTAATGTCAAAATTGATCAATCTTTGATTGGCTCCTGCACCAACGGCCGCATCGAGGATTTAAGAATAGCCGCAGAGATTTTAAAGGGCAGAAAAGCCGCGGCGGGAGTGCGGCTGATTGTAGTTCCCGCTACGCCGGCAATTTACAGACAGGCATTGCAGGAAGGGCTCCTGGAAACCTTTCTTGCAGCCGAAGCCGTCATCAGTCCGCCTTCCTGCGGGGCTTGTCTGGGCGGCCACATAGGAATTCTGGCGGAAGGGGAAAGAGCTATTGCGACAACAAACAGAAATTTTGTCGGCCGGATGGGACACCCCAAAAGCGAAGTTTATCTCGCCAACCCTGCAATTTGCGCCGCCTCGGCGGTTTTGGGAAGAATCGCCTCGCCGGCGGAACTGGCATAGTATTTTTTTGAATTAAGATACAAACCCCGCTGGCGCGGGATAATTCGACTGGCCGATTCCGACTTGTGACCTTTAGGTCATACGCTTCGCTTTCGGAATTGGAGTCTCATTAGAAAGGTTCTCAAAAAATGATATATAAAGGCAGAGTCTGGAAATTTGGCGACAATATTGACACAGACGCAATAATTCCGGCGCGTTATCTGAACACATCGGACCCCAAAGAACTGGCAGCCCATTGCATGGAAGATGCTGATGCTGAATTTGTCAATAAAATTAAAGAAGGAGATATAATTCTGGCGGGAGAAAATTTTGGCTGCGGCTCCTCCCGTGAACACGCACCCATCGCCATCAAAGCAGCAGGCATTTCCTGCGTTATTGCCAAAAGTTTTGCCCGGATTTTTTATCGCAACGCTTTTAACATGGGCTTACCCATTTTTGAATCCGCCCGGCTGTGGGACGAAGTCTCCGCAGGCGAAGAAATATCTCTCGACAGCGCCCAGGGCAAAATAACAATTTTAGCCACTAATAAAACATATGAGATCAATCCAATTCCGCCTTTTATGGAACAACTGATTGCTGACGGCGGCCTGATGAAACATATTGCCCGCAAATAATTGGAGATTAAAAAGAAATCTTTTAATATTGCGGTATTTGCCGCAGACAGCATCGGCTCGGAAATAATGCGGGAAGCATTAAAGGTTTTGAGACTGATTGCCGAAAAACCAATATTAATCTTACATTTAAGGGCTCTTCAGGGTTTACGGGGAAAACTGGGGCTCGATGCCAATTTAGGACCGGTTGTCGTTTTTGAGGAGTTGTCGGAATATTTTTTCTGAGGCGAGCATGACTCATAGAGGGAAAATTCTTGTCGTAGACGACGAAGTTTCGGTACGCGACTTATTTCAAAGTTTTTTTTCTGAAGAAGGGTATGATGTCCTGCTTGCCGAAGGAGGACAGGACGCCCTTGTTACCCTCAAATTGCACGATATTGATGTAATTTTTATTGACTTGAGACTGTTCGGCATGAACGGCATCGAACTTTGCCGTCAGATTCGGGAAACCAAGCCGATATCAATTATTTACGCAATGACAGGTTGGTCGGCGCTGTTTGAAATAGGCGAGTGCCGCGAAGCCGGATTTGACGATTATTTTGAAAAACCACTGGACATGGAAATGCTTCTGTTGCTGGTTGAACAGGCTTTTGAGCGGTTGGAACGCTGGAAAAAACGCTACTAACTTGTAGCCGTACCAAGTTGATCTTATTCCATTTCTAAATCAAGCGCTATCTTTGTTGGCGTCGTCGTCGGCTTCCTCAACGTATGTATGATACGCCTCGTCGCCTCCTCCTAGCCGCCGCGATATCATCATTGATTTAGAAATGGAATTACTCCGGGAAAGGCAGACCATGAGTCATGTTAATATTTACGAAAAAATATTAATTGATCCTCCCTGTAAAAACATTTATCATCGCCTCGGCTTCAAGAAAAAAACTACAAAAATTACAGCACAACAACAGGAAGAAACAGATATTTTCATTCAAGAAGCTCTGTCTTTCATAACATTAAAAGGATGCACCCGGAGAATCGTCATCGACAAAAATGACGGCGACAAGGTAGTCATCGCCGATAATCTCGTTTTCGAAAGTAAACAACTGGCCCGGTTTTTACGCGAATGCGGTGAGGCGCTGCTTATGGGCGCAACCGCCGGTAGTATGATTATGGAGGCAATCGCCGATCAAACAAAAAAGGGCAATCTTTCCGCGGCTGTAGTCTATGACGCCACAGCCAGTGAGATGACTGATGCGGCGCTTTCCTGGCTGATGGATTATTTTAACAATCAGCTGCGGCGTGAAAGTAAAAAACTGTTGCCTCGAAGGTTTTCGGCGGGCTATGCCGACTTTAAACTGGAAAATCAAAAAACTATTTATTGTGAGCTGGAAATGCAGAAAATAGGTGTGGCCATAAATTCCAATTGCATTCTTCTGCCGGAAAAATCGGTTACGGCAATTGCCGGAATCTGTGGATAATATCGTTAAGCTCCCCTGAGAAACGGTGATGAAAAAAACAGGCAAACAAAAACAAAGCAGCAAAAATTTAGAAAACACTCTTGAACAGTTGACGTTGTGCAAATCAGGTGCTCTTCTGCAGGAACTATTTCGTAACTCTCTCGACATCATTGCCGTTTTTGATAAAAACGCCGTTTTTCAATACGTTTCCCCGTCGTTGACTTCCCTCACCAATTATCGGGAAACCGATTTAATAGGTGAAAGTGTCTTTAAGTTTATTCATCCCAACGATCAAAAAGTCGTAAGCAATAATTTTTCAAAGGTTGTAAGTGCAGACAATAATGGTATTGCCAGCGAATTCCGTTTTCACAAAGCGGACGGTTCGTGGATTTATCTGGAGGCACTGAGTAATAACTGCCTGGGTAACCCGTCTATAAACGGAATCATCATGAATGCCCGTGATATTACGATGCGCAAACTTATGGAAGATCATCTGCGCCAGGTGCACAAAATGCAGGCGATTGGAACTCTTGCCGGCGGCATCGCCCATGATTTCAATAATCTGCTCACGGGAATTCAAGGCTATATTTCCTTAATGCTCTCATCCAAACATTCCGGCGATCCTGATTTTGAAAAATTGAATAAAATACAAACCCTGGTGCAAAGCGGAGCTGATCTGGCAGTCAATCTTCTCGGATTTGCCCGCGGCGGACAGTATGAGCCGAAGCCGACTGATTTAAATGAGTTGGTTGCCAGAACCGTCAACGTATTCGGCCGCACAAAAAAAGAAATAATCATTCACCATAAATATGAAAAGAACATTTGGCCGGTAGAAGTTGACCGCATTCAGATCGAACAGGTACTCATTAATCTTCTTGTCAATTCCTGGCAGGCTATGTCCGGCAACAGCGGACATATCTATGTGGAGACGAATAATGTTTTTCTGAATGATAACAATTTCCTCGCCATTGATCTACCAAAAGGTAATTATGTGCAAATTATGATTACCGATACAGGTACCGGCATGGATGAAGAAACGCGTCGACGGGTCTTTGAGCCTTTCTTTACCACGAAAGAAAAGGCGCGCGGTGTGGGGCTGGGGCTGGCCTCGGCATATGGCATAATTAAAGAACACGGCGGAACAATTAATGTTGCCAGCAAAGTGGGGCATGGCACAACTTTCAATATTTACCTGCCCGCATCAGACAAGGAAATAGTAAGTGATATAATTGCTGATAAAACAATTATTAAGGGTAAGGAAACAATTTTACTTATTGATGATGAAGAATCCATTATTGATGTTTGCGGGGAAATTCTGGAAACCCTGGGGTATAATGTTTTGAAAGCGGGGAATGGTTATGATGCCCTGAAAACATTCACCGAAAATAAAGACATAATCGATTTGGTAATATTGGATATGATTATGCCCGGCTTGAGCGGCAATGAAACATTTGATGGATTGAAATTAATCAATCCGAAAGTTAAAGTGTTGTTGTCCAGCGGGTATGTGACTGGTAATCAAGCGAAGGAAATAATGGAAAAAGGCTGCCAGGCCTTTATTCAGAAACCATTCCGGATGGAGGAATTTTCCCAAAAAATCAGGGAAGTCCTCGACAAGAAATAAATACCCCCTTGTATTGATACCATTTCGCTTTCAAAGGATAACAAGGCGGCAAGGAGAAGGCTCCGCAGGCGGTGTTCGACAAGCTCACCACGATTGACTATCAACTTTAAGCCTGTCCTGAGCCTGTCGAAGGACCAACACAGTTAGCCGAAGAAAGCGCAATGGTATGACGCCCCGTTATCTATGGAATACGAAGGGGCAACCCCTGGAAATATCCTTTTTAACTTTAATATCATTGAAAAAAAATCACACTTCCGGGCACAAAGATGGTATAGAAACAGTACTGACAAATTATCGAACCGGAGTATTTTTATGAGTAAAA
>JBDKVD010000093.1:0-13515 GCA_039679325.1 Smithella sp. | reverse complement strand
CCAAAGTATTCATTTTTGCCCGGAAGGAATTGGAACGCCGTTTTGCCTGCGAGTTGGGGGCTGTCTGGGCGGGAGATATAGACGAGGAATGCCCGCAAAAACTGCACGCCATCATCGATACAACTCCAGCCTGGAAACCGGTCGTCGAAGCGATGAAAAACCTTGCTCCTGCCGGAAGACTGGTCATAAACGCCATCCGCAAAGAAGATACGGACAAGAATTATCTTTTACAACTCGATTATGCCGGGCATATGTGGTTGGAAAAAGAAATAAAAAGCGTGGCCAACGTCGCGCGCCAAGACATTGAAGAATTCTTATTGCTGGCTGCACAAATACCCCTGGTACCGGAAGTTGAAGAATATCCCCTTGCCGAAGCCAATCGCGCCCTGACCGAATTAAAGGAAGGCAAAATTCGCGGCGCCAAAGTGCTTAAAGTCATATAAAAAATTCCCCTCTTATCAATTAAAGTATCAAAAGGGATTTGACGATAAAATCCGCGGATGTACTTTCAAGCGTCAAAAGTCCTTTTTACACGTGAATGAATTTCGTGGATAACAAAGTTATGACACCCTGATTATGCTTACTTCTTTCTACCGTTTCCAAGTGACTGTTGAGAATATTCTTCATACAAATTTAGGGCTTTTAAAATACAGAGCATAATATAACACAACCTGAATATTCAGGTTTAAATCTGACTAAGCCAAGGAGAAAATCAATGAAATCATGGAAATTAAAGTCGAAGATGATGGTGATTTTTGCAGTCTTTACCCTAACTTTTGCAGTAATAGGCTTATATACTCTCTTCACCGTCCACAGCCAGGTGATTGTGACCTCCCATGAAAAATTAAAGGGCGACCTGGCAATGGCCAAAGCCATGCTCAATGAAAGATATACCGGGGAATGGTCACTGCGGGGAGATAAATTGTTCAAAGGCGAAACGCAAATGAACGATAATTTTGCCCTGATCGATAAAATCGGCGAAGCGACCGGTGATAACGTGACTATCTTTCAGCGCGATACGCGCATCGCCACCAATGTTAAAAATCAATCCGGCGGGAGGGCGGTAGGCACAAAGGCAGCTGATAATATTATTGATTCCGTACTGAAAAAAGGTGAAAAATATATTGGTAAAGCACAGGTCGTTGGGGTCTGGAACCAGACAGCTTATGAACCGATTATGAATCCTCAGCGGGAAATTATCGGAATGATGTTTGTCGGTGTTCCCAACACTAATTATGACAGCGTTATTCAGTCTATTTCTCTCAAGGTCGGCATATGCGGCTTTTTTGGCTTTATCATTGTATTTGCCCTGGGATACTTTCTTTATTATTCCGTTGTCAGCCCCATTTCCAAAGTAATATCAGGTTTGTCCGAAAGCGCCGAGGAAGCCGCTGTCGTATCCGGCGAGGTTTCCACTTCCGCCGAGCAACTGGCCGAAGGTGCCGGTCATCAGGCATCTTCTCTGGAGGAAACAGCAGCATCTCTTAATGAAATGTCCTCAATGACCGCAAATAACGCCAACAGCGCCATTCATGCCAAGAAGATGATGGACGAAGCCAAGAAAGTTGTCGATAAAGTCAGCAACCACATGGAAGACATGAGAGATGCCATAGCAAACATTACCAAATCCAACCAGGAAACAAACAAAATTATCAAGACAATCGATGAAATTGCCTTCCAGACGAATCTTCTAGCCTTAAATGCGGCAGTCGAAGCAGCACGGGCAGGAGAAGTCGGAGCTGGCTTTGCCGTTGTGGCCGATGAGGTAAGAAACCTGGCTATGCGCGCATCGGAAGCCGCAAAGAACACAACCCATCTTATTGAAAATACTATTAAGGCGGTTGAGCATGGAGATGCCCTGACCCAATCAACTCAGGATGCCTTTCGCGAAAACATGGAAATTCTTGAAAAAATTGGACAGGTGGTAGATGAAATCGCCTCCGCGTCAAAAGAGCAGGCTGATGGAATACGGGGCATCAATGTGGCAATTTCCGAGATCGACAAAGTTACCCAGGATTCGGCAAATAATGCGGAACAATCGAAAGTTGCCTCCGATAAAATGAATGACCAGGTTGAAAACCTGAGACATCATGTTGCAGCTCTGGCCGATGTCATCGGCAGCCGTGGATAGCCGAATATCAGGGTTGTCATTTGTAGTCCAAGGCTGACTTAATTGGTAAAAGCCGCAGGCTTCCGGGAGCTCACAAGTATTAAGCCCCCGGAAGCCCCCTCCTTCACAGGTCGTATACAGTTAATATTTCTGATTTTTTATGCTTTTTATAAAAGCCAGATACGCAGTTGCTGCCTGATGAGGTTTTTCGAGCATTGGAGCGTGACCGCAATTATTAATAATTACCGTTCTCGAATTTTTTAATCCCTTTTCAAAAACACTTACACTGGAAATATCGATAATTCCGTCTTTATCTCCCCACAGGATTAATGCCGGAGCTTTGATTTTCGACAAATTATCTTCCAGAGAAAAAATGTCCGGTATAATTTCATTAATCGTTTTTTCATAAAATTTTTTATTGGCAAGGGCTTCGCTGATAAACATTTTCTTTATCGGGTAAGGAGTAAAAGGAGGGTTTGCAAAAATCAGACTCATCAGGCGCGAATAATCATTTTCATCTTTCAACAAAAGAGGGTTTTCACCTTTTCGCATTATTTTCATTATTTCACTTGGCCTGGGTGATTTTACACCTGCGGCATCAAAGAATCCGACACTGAGGACTTCAGCGGGGAAACGAACGGCATAAGCACCGGCGAACCACCCACCCATTGAATTGCCGACGATATGAAATTTATTAATTTTTATTGCCTGACAGAACTTGTGCAGACGTTCGATCTGGTTGGCCACATCATACTTTTCGTTAGTCAGTTTGGTGCTTTCGCCGTATCCCGGAATATCGGGTATCACAAGATGGTAATCCTTTAAATAAGAGGAGAAAAGCAGCCAGTTATACTTATTGGCTGCATAACCATGCAGCAGCAATATTGTTTCTTTCCCTCTTTGGCTTTCCAGATAAACGATCTTATGGTTATCTATGTTAATATCTTTTTTGTTCAGGCCGGCATTATGCCTGGCGTAACTGATTAATAAATCAGCCACTTTTTCCGGGAACGTATAATATCCACCAACAGCGGCGGCAACAATAATCACCAATAGAATAATTAAAAGCTTTTTCATGTTGACACCCTCCCTCTTCTGCTTATATAGGAGCAAATGGACTGAAGGCATTTAGATTGAATGAATTAGAAATATTATTCTTTAGCCATCGGTCTTCAGCCTAAATATCTTTTATTCATTATAGCATTAAATTATGGATATTATAATCTATCTTGTTGATTTTTTTGTTCATCTGGATAAGTACCTGCCGGTTATCATTCAGAGCTTCGGCGTTTGGGCTTATGTTATTGTTTTTCTGGTTATCTTCTGTGAAACTGGTCTGGTGGTTGCTCCTATTCTGCCGGGTGATTCGCTCTTATTTGCCCTGGGCAGTATCGCCGCCCTTGGCGCTCTGAATTTAGAACTTCTGCTGATTTTATTATGCATCGCAGCCATTGCCGGAAATACAGTCAATTATACCATTGGCCATTTTCTCGGCCCCAAGGTTTTCCATTATGAAGACAACCGCTTTTTTAAGAAGGAGTATCTGGTAAAGACACACAAATTTTATGAAAAACACGGCGGAAAAACAATTATCATTACCCGTTTTATGCCGATCGTCCGTACTTTTGCTCCCTTTGTCGCCGGTATCGGTGCAATGACTTATACTAAATTTACCCTATATAACGTAGTCGGGGGCGTTGCCTGGGTTTGTTCATTTCTCCTGGGCGGTTATTTTTTTGGCAACATACCTTCGGTAAAAAATAATTTCACATTAGTAATTCTTGCCATTATTATTGTGTCCATCTTGCCCGGTGTTATTGAGTATTGGCGCCGGCGGCTTATTGCAGTCAAACAATAAAGAGTTAAATTTACAGGATAAACCATGACGAAGAAATTTATGCCAATCATTACAGGGTTCTTGTTGATCATACTTTTGGCGGCCGTCTCCGCCGAAGCAAAGAGTATTTTTAAAATCGGCAGCGATGTAAATGTAAAACAGGATCAAGCTGTAGATACCGTTATTGGCATTGGCGGACAGGTTACGGTGCAGGGGCTGGTCGAAGAGGATGTTATCGCCGTTGGTGGTTCCGTCGTGCTGGCCAACACATCTATTGTGCGCGGCGATGTTATCTGCGTCGGCGGAGTTATTATCAGAAGCAACGATGCGCAAGTATTCGGTGATATTGCAGAAATTAACGCGGCGAATATTTCCTCCGCTTTTTCTTCCGCCCTGCGGGGAGATATGGAAGGATGGTCGTTAATTTTCAATATCATTTCTTTGTGCTTTTTTGCCGTTATCTTCGTTATCGCCCTGATACTCATTCTTCTTATTCCCCGGCCGTTGATTGTAATTGTCCGGGAAATTCAAACCTTTAAATTAAAATCCTTCCTCTGGGGCTTTCTGGCAACTCTGACGATAGCGCCTTTCTTCATGCTGCTGGCAATTTCAATTATCGGCATTACCCTGATTCCTTTGGTCTTTACCCTGCTGCTTTTGGCTTTTATCCTTGGTTATATTGCTTCCGGAAAAATTGTCGGCGATTACGTCCTGACAAAGGTATCCCGCAGACAAGTGAAATCACTTGCGGGTGAAACAATTCTGGGCTTAATTTTACTGTGGGTGATCGGCTGGATACCTTATGTAGGCTGGCTTATTAAATTCTTCGCCCTGACATTTGGCCTGGGCGGAGTTCTGCTTGCTCTCTTTAATCGTAAAAATCTGCCCGCAGCTCCACCCACTCCCCCGGTTAATGAAGAACCGGTGCAACCAGTCGGTGCATAAATATCATTGACGGCCTCGTAAAAAGGCCGGATGCTGCGTTGCGCTTCATCCTTCGTCACTGCGGAGTACGCTAAGTACTCCTCATTCCTCATGATTCGCGCGCCTTGCCTGCGGCCTTTTTACGAGTCCATCATCATTGATACATTTAATACCATTTCGCTTTCTTCGGCTAACTGTGTTGGCTTCGTTGTCGGCTTCCTCAACTTATCAGCAATACGCCTGCGGAGCCTCCTCCTTGCCGCCTTGTTATCCTTTGAAAGCGAAATGGTATAAGATCCAGTCAGCTCAAACCCACTCTTCGGAAAGCACTTCTCCCCCGGTGCTGACGACAATCGCTTTCAGGGGAACTTTTCTGGCAGCTTTTTGCAGGGCTTCTTTTGCAATCCGTAAAAGACCGCTGCAGCAGGGAACCTGCATTATGACTGCAGTTAATGTATTAATCCTCGCCACATCCACCATCAACCGAAGCTCTTCGATATAAAGTTCAACATCGCGATCAAGTCTGGCACAGGCAATAACAAGTTTTTTGTCTTTTAAAAACATTTTGTGGAAATCAGCCAGCATATAAGCAACACAATCAGCGGCAAGAACAACATCTTTTCCGGAGAAGATATCCGACATGGGATCCACTAAATGCAGTTGAATCGGCCATTGTGTAAGTTCGGATTGTTTTTTATCCTCTTGCGGAAAATTTGCGGCTCCCGGAACCATTTTTCCAAAAGAAGGAGCCTGCAAATCGGGATAAACCGGTCCATTAGGGTCATCCTTCATTAATTTCAGAAAGTTGCCATACTCTTTGTGAAATTCCGTATCGCCGCTTTCGGACATCTTTCTTAAATAGTCCTCCATGATAAGGGTTTCTTTTTGCACAAGGTCTTCCCACAACTTCCCCCCGCTAAACGGCTCGGCCTCCCGTTCTTCCACCGAGAGAGCCCCTTCCGGACATTCGTCCAGACAGAGACCAAGCCCGTCACACATGCCCTCATCGATCAAACGCGCTTTACCGTCATGAATTTCCAGCGCCTTTTCATCACAGTGTGTTATACACAAACCACATCCATTGCATTTTTCTTCGTCTATTTTAATTATTTTGCGCTTCATGTACTCCTTACCTCTATGCCTTATGATTAATTGACCTCCGTCTTTATGGCCAGTTTCTGTTTATGCCTGTCTTGCGCCAGGGAAATCAGCCGGTCAAGAAGGTCGCTGTATTTCAGGCCGGTGGCTTCCCACAGCTTGGGGTACATACTGATACTGGTAAAGCCGGGAAGAGTATTTATTTCGTTTAAATAAAATTCATTGCTCTTTTTATCCAGAAAGAAATCGACGCGGGCCATGGAACTGCAGCCCAGGGCAAGATAGCCGGCAACCGCCATTTTCCTAATGGAATCGGCCAGAGATGCGTCAATTTGCGCCGGTATTTTTGATGTTGCACCTGCGGGATCAATGTATTTGGCCTCATAGGAATAAAATTCATGATTAGAAGTTATCTCTCCCAGTATAGAGGCGGCAGGTTCTTCATTGCCCAGCACCGCACACTCAATTTCACGGCAATCTATGGCTTTTTCAATGATTACACGCAAGTCAAACTGCAGGGCAAAATCCATCGCCTCCGCAAACATTGCCTGCTCCTTCACTTTTTTTACACCGACAGAAGAACCGGCACACACCGGCTTGACAAAAAGCGGCAATCCAAGCTTATCTATGGCGCTTTCCATAATTGATTTCTGATTGCTTTGCCACTGTTGTCGATTAACGGTTAACGACGGCACTACCGGAATACCGGCCTCGCGCAGCAATCTTTTGGCCACATCTTTGTCCATTCCCACGGCGGAGCCGATCACGTCAGCACCGATATAAGGCACCATTGCCAGCTCCAAAAGCCCCTGCAATGTACCATCCTCACAGAAAGTCCCATGCAATACAGGAAAAACAATATCGACCGTAACTTTTTCGCCGCTGACTTCCATGTTATAGAGAGAAAGTTTATTCCCCTCTTCAAAATGATTGACCAGCCAAGTCCCGCGCTTTTTTAAAGAAAGAACCTTCCCGAAATCCTTATGCGGAACTATTTCCGGTTTATCCTGAACATACCATTTGCCGTCCCTGTCTATACCGATGGCTATTATTTCGTATTTGTCGGTATTCAGGGCGGACACTGCCGACGCCGCCGAGCAAAGCGAAACATCGTGTTCCCCCGATCTGCCGCCGTATAATACACCGATTTTCATTTTTGATGATCCCTGTTGCATTATTTTATCCTCATAATATTTTGTTATGTAATTACCGGAAGATATAAGCCGCAACTTTTAAAAATGTCAAACAATTTCAAAAGAATTTACCATTGGTCTCATAATATTTCACTTTTCCGTTGTTGACAGAGACCGCTTCAATGCATATAATGCTTGCACATTTAAGAATATTATTGGGTTTTTATGCCTCGCTATTTTAACGCAGCGCAGATACCGTTGGCTAACAGGGCATTTAATGATGCCGAAAAACTGCTTTTGCGCAATTTTCGAATGAGCGAGGAGGAATTGAAAAGAAAAAGATACGATGTAAAAACCCTCGTCCATCTGGAAGAACATGAAATAAAAGAAGGTGCTTTTGCGCACCTGTGCAAGTACGTTTACGAAAAACCGGCTCGATTACCGGATGCCGGCAAAGAAAGCTTTGATTTTTATCGGATCTGCCTGCAGGACAATATCATCCTGGATGCAATAGAAAGGGCAAATTCCTTCATCAAGCTTAATCCCTTGATGCTTTATATCGCCACACATGAGTTGATCCATGTTTTGCGCTTCAGCAATGGCGAAATTGACTTCGATGCATCCGTGGAAGAAAAGGAACAGGAAGAGGCGATTGTCCATAATTTAACCAAAATTGTCCTGCAGCCGGCCAAACACCATGACCTGGATATAGTTTTAGACTGCTTTAGCAGCAGTTTTAATATTTACGATTTATATAATTAGAATTATAAGTATTAACGGAGGAGGTTTTCAGTTATGCCAATCTACGAATATAAATGCCGGAAATGCGGCAAGGAGTTTGAAGCATTCCAAGGTATTACCGATCCGGAATTAGAAAGCTGCCAATTTTGCAAAGGCAAGGTGGACCGGCTTGTTTCCATGACTTCTTTCACGCTGAAAGGATCAGGATGGTATGCAACAGACTACCGCGGGAAAAAACCACAATCATCAACGCTGCCGGCGCCATCAAAAGAAGAATCAGCAAAAGCTGAAAAATACTTAAACACAGTAAATCAGCAACAGGAAGCAGTAATAAACGGCAAAAAAGATTAACTATTGATTTTCCGGTTTATTTCCGAAAAGGACGGCGGCAAAATGCCCCGTCCTTTTTATTTACCTGAAACAGGGTTGAAGTTCACGGCATAAATCTTCCGGGACAACCGGACAGATAATTTCATTATGCAATTTTTCAAAATAGTTGATGTCACTTGTACCCAGGGGATTAATTGCGAAACGCGGAACAATCTTTCCCTGCACCCAGAGATTTTTATCATTTATCATCGGCGCATAGAGGGACATATTGAAGCTCATAAAATTATTCAAATACAGATAACCGAATATTTTTGATAACCCATCTAAAAGTTCATCAAAATTTGCCTCCGTCAAATCAAAAAAAGATGTTTTTTCCTGGAAAATAAAATCAATTTCTCCCGCCATACCTTTGGGGGCAAAACTGACCAGCCAGTTGATACATCCCGTAGAACCGATAAATCTTTCCTTTGCATCCTTTTCCAGCACTATTAAATTACGCCATAAATTACCGCCCGAAGCCGCGGCATAATTTTGAGCACTGTTCAGGAGACGCTGCATATAGTTTGTAGGCTTAATACCAACCAGGGTCTGCAAATGCGGATGAATCATTCCGCCACCGGCCGGCGGCATGTAGTTCCAGTTAATGGAACAATATTTATATCCCAGGTTCATTTGCGCAATGTGGTGAAAATAATCGCCGCAAACTTTGAATCCTGCCTGCATAAAGGACGGCGTCAACTCATCGAGGGGAACAAAGTGCCGCGATGAAAATATGGCAATGCAATTATTCTGAACATACGGAAAAGCATTAGGGAATAAATAAGCATTATCGCGCTGAAACTTTCCGGCGGGAATGGTATCCGGCGTAAATTTTGGCGTCAGCTTTTCGAAGAGACCGGAACAAAAAGGACAAAGTGATTCGGGTGATTTTTCCAGATAAGAATCGACATCCGGTTTTTGCACTATTCGGACACGGTACGGCAAAATGCGGCTGGATACGCCGGTGATTTCATCGTAGCGTACTTCAAAATTGACCAGTTTTTCCTGAAAGTTATTAAAGGGATCAAGGTAGCGGCCGATTGCCGTTTCTTTTTTAAATCCGAGCTCTTTCATCGCTTATTCTTTCGCGTCTCGGTCTCTGGGCGCTTTTGAGGTTTTTAATGAGAAACTGATCAACTTTTGGCTGCGACAAATCATTGTTCAAATGCTGCTTTAAAACTTCCAGGGGAATTTCCATCCGGGCGGCACTTCTGTGTCCACCGCCGTTGCCGTATAAACCAAAGGCTTTCCGGGCCAGCGCCCCGCAATCCTGCCTGTAGCCGTCACCGCGAAAAATGATTATGAACCTGTCTTTAACAATACCGGCAACAACAACATAATAAGTACCGATTATGTGTAAATAAAAATCGGCAACCTGGACACAGGCATCAGAGCTTTCTATGTTTCCCAAAAAACAAACGCGGCGCCCGCGAAAATTATTTATATGATGGAAAGCATGATCAAAATATTTTAAGTACCGACAAGGGGTTTGATTAAGCTCAATGCGGCGGATTAGCTGCACGTTGGCATATTTTAAGTGATAGGTATAAGCGCTGATATCTTCGGCAATCGTATCGCGGTCAAAGTTGTCGGTATCCGTCTTAATTCCATATAGAAGAGCCGTATGGAGGCGACGGGAAGCCTTCAGCCCGGCGCAAAGAAGGTATTCCGTCATTACACTGGAAAGTGCACCATAGTTGGGGCGGATATCTTCCACCGGAGCGTGCCAATCACCCGCGCGCGGATGATGGTCGAAAACTATATGCGGCTGCAAAAAGCCCAACAGATCGCCCAGAAAAGAAGGTTGAGCATCAACAAGAGCAATCAAACGAAAGGAAGATAAATCCACATTATTTATGAGTTGGATATTTATCCGCATGGAAAAAATAAAATCGTAGTTCTGCTGCCGGGAGAGCGGCTCCGTGGAGGCAATGACACTTTTAGCCAGTCCGCAGGTCCGCTGCAGCAGCTCCTGGAGAGCCATCGCCGAGGCGATGGAATCGGGATCGGGACTGCCGTATAAAAGCAGTAGTAAAGAATCATCAGGCACAGCGATATCCATCAGCCTGGCCAAATTCAACTCTGTTTGCTTTTTGATGAGAATTGATTCTCTATTCATGAATTAAAAGCCGCCAGCCAATCCTATACACATGCAAATATTCTGTCCGGATGACCTGAAACAACTTCGCCGACTTCTTTCACTTCTTTACCATTTTTAACACATACGGATATATTTTCCAATCGGAAATACTGGAATTCTTGATGCTGCCTCGGCTCATACCTTTTCGCTTTCAAAGATAACGCGGCGGCTGGGAGGAGGCGACGAGGCGTATTATGCATACGTTGAGGAAGTCAACGACGACGCCAACAAAGTTAGCCAAACAAAGCGGAATGGTATCAAGTGGCCTCAATGGTTAGCGCCAGGGACAAAATAATTTGAGCATCAAGACGTTTTAAATACGCCTTCCGTTTTTCATTGATTTATTTTTCACAATAAGTTTTAAGAAAGAAAATCTAATAAGAGGATAAAAATGTCCATTCAATATTACAGCACCAACCGCAATCTAAACAATGTCGCAGGAATTACCCCTTTTACCGGCTCGGTTTCTTTTAAAGAAGCACTTCTTGCCGGGCAGGCACCAGATGAAGGATTATTTGTGCCGGACACTATCCCGCAGCTTTCCTTAAAAGATATTCACAACCTCAAAGGGAAACCTTATTGGAAGACGGCATTGCTTGTGGCGAAAACATTCCTTGCCGATGAATTTTCGGAGGACGTTTTAACGAAAGTCGTCGGCGACGCCTATAACTATCCTGTACCGCTGGAGGAAGTGTATCCGCGCGCATACGTCATGCGGCTCGATCAGGGGCCGACGGCATCTTTTAAGGATTTTGCCGCCCGCATGATGGCGCGCCTGATGAGCCACTGCCGTCCGCAGGGAGAAAGGCTCAATATTCTTGTGGCGACATCAGGCGACACCGGCAGCGCCGTTGGCGAAGCATTCAAGGGTGTAGGCGGCATTGACGTCACTATTCTTTATCCGGCCGCGGAAGTGAGCCTGCGACAAAAGAAGCAGCTCGACACCATCGGCGGTAATGTACAGGCGCTTTCCGTTAGCGGCAAATTCGACGATTGCCAGAACCTGGTCAAGCAGGCGTTTTCCGATTCTGATCTTTCAAAATTTAATCTGACTTCGGCCAATTCGATTAATTTCGGCCGAATCCTGCCGCAGATGATTTATTATATTTACGCTTATGCGCAACTTGCCGCCTCCGGTGAACAAATTGTATTTTCCGTACCATCCGGTAATTTCGGTAATGCCCTGGGCTGTGAATACGCACGCCGCATGGGCTTGCCGGTAGCCAAACTGGTGATGCCCACCAATGAAAACGACGAGTTTCCCTCTTACTTAAAAACGGGAACCTACCGGAAAGTATCACCGTCACGGGCATGTATATCCAATGCCATGAATGTGGGCCATCCCAGCAACCTGGCGCGTTTCTTTGAGTTATACGGCGGTACAGTCGATCGTGCGGGCTTTGTGCACAGCTATCCCGATCTTGAGGAAATGCGGCAACGTATTTTTTCGGTAAGCATTACCGATGAGGAAACCAGGCAAACCATCAAAAACATTTATGAACTCTACAGGGTGGTTCTGGAACAGCACGGAGCAGTCGGCTGGGCAGGACTTACAGCATACCGGAGCGCCACCGGGGATAAAAACTTGGCCGTCTCCCTGGAAACCGCCCATCCGGCCAAATTCCCGGAAGAAGTTAAGAAGCTTTTAGGTTTCACCCCGGAGTTACCCCCGAGCATGCAGGGGATTGATCAACGCGAAGGCAGCGCAATAGACATTGACGGCGACTATGACACTTTCAGCAGGTATTTGCAGAATAATTTAAAAATTAAAGAATAGTAAGATTGTAAAAGGCTGTAATCTTGAATAATTCCGGCTTGTGCCTCCATCGATGGGGGCGCAAGCGGAAATGGTTCTGTTTCAGGCAACTCCATTAGTCCGTTCACCTAACAGAACAATACAATTCAATGTGACGACTACTTTTTCTCGTCTTCTTCTTTTTTGGTGGAAATATTGGCGGAATCACTGTCACCATTTATGGATTTCTTGAAATTTTTAATTCCCTTGCCCAAAGCCGAACCAATTTCCGGCAACTTGCCGACACCAAAAATAATTACTATAATTACCAATACTATTAGGAGTTCCGGCACACCTATTCCAAACATTTTTCACCTCTTTTGACACTTTGTTATGGCAGCTGCAAGTGGACCACTTCGCCTGACTTGCCCAGGTTTTCTATAACTTTTCCTTTAAACTGCACCTTTATCCCACCGGCATTTCCAATATCCATTCCAAATGCGGTGCCTTTGCGCTGAATTACCTCCCCCGGCTTCAAAAGGACTTGAAAGGGTGGATTCTGATCGATCTTTATTCGCAGCCAGGTTTCTTCGGTTGCTTTGATTAACAGGACATCGCCCCCTTCACCGGTGACGACTGTCTGCTTTTTTTCTCCCGGCGGTACATTTTGTGCCGGAGGAAGTTTTGCCAAAGCCGCGTCTTTTTGCTGCGGCAACCCCGGCTGCGCCGACACCTGCTTATTTACTTCCGTTGCAACAGGTTGTGCGATACCGGGCTGAGTAGTCTGCGCGGACTGTGCCGGCAAACCAGCCGCAGGAGCAACAGCCTGAGTTGCCGGCACCGTCGCCTGCGTACTGAGAGCAACCTGCGGAACAGTTGGGTCTATCGACGGCTTACTGTCGGTAATAGTCGGCAGAGGTTGCTGTTGCTGGTAAACAGCAATGCCCGCAACCGCAGCAATGACTACAATGAAAGCCACCACTATATATGCTTTATATCGGGCAAGCCCTTTACTTTCAACGGGAGATTTTTTTTCCGGCTCATCTTCCTCTTCGCGGGCATTTTCCTTTTCCGGTTTTTTCTGAGCCGGCGGCTGTAAAGAATTCAGATAAGCTTCGTAACTGTCAAGAATAGGCTTGCTATCCATACCCAGCGTTTGGGCATAAGTTTTAATAAAATTTTTCGTATATGTCGGAACCGGAAGATTTTGAAAATCTCCGTTTTCTATGGCCTCCAGATTAACTACGCTTATCCGGGTAACGGCAAAGACATCCTTGAGCGTCATCCCTAAAGCTTCTCTTTTTATCCTGATACCTAAAAAATCTTTTGCAGCAGTTTTTTCCTGGGTCATAAAAAAATTCTAACAAAAATGTTTATTTGGCGTTCTCTAGCATTAATTTTGGGGAAGCGCAACTTTTTATAAAGGAA
>JBDKVD010000092.1:0-27123 GCA_039679325.1 Smithella sp. | reverse complement strand
CCGCATCCACCTTTTAAGCTTTTATTAAAGTGTATCCCCCGGTTTTAAGAAAATCATGACTGACGCTTCGCCTTCAACAACTATATCGCCTTTCTGATTGACGCAGCTGTTTTTCATTGTAACAATTCCCTTATCTTTTTTTACAGATATAACTTCAGCGATAGCAGTTATTTTGTCACCGATTCTTACCGGATTTTTAAAACGAAGTGTCTGGTTCATGAAAATTACCAAACCGGGCAGCTTGGCCATTGTCGCCGAAAGAAGTGCCTGAGAATATGCACCGTGCGCAATGCGTCCCTTGAAGAGGGTCGTCTTGGCGAATTCTTCGTTAACATGAACAGGATTGAAATCTCCGGATACTTTTGCAAAGAGGTCAATATCCTCTGCCGAGATGACTCTTTCATAGGTTAATTTAAAGCCTACATCAACACCATACTTATCAAGAATTGTCTGTTCCGCCATTATACAAGTACCTCCTCTTTTTAAATTTGTCCCCAGCGTTAAAAGTCGTTTGCGCAGGGGATTAAGAATTACTGTTTCTTTCACCGCTCGCGGCCAGAATAGCAGCTCCGAGTGCATTAACAAACTGCGGCTGCTCCGGCAAAAGTAGTTTGAATCCCATCTTTTCCTCGATAGCCTTGATCAAACCGGTATTAAGCGCCCCTCCACCGCAAATAGCGCAATCCATAACAAGCCCAAGACGGTCGACGAGCGAAGAAATTTTATTAGCCAGAGCCTGATGGACTCCTGCTAATATGTCATTTACGGGTGTGCCCTCAGAAACCCTGGAAATAGCCTCTGATTCGCCAAATACCGCGCATCCTGTCGTAAAAGACACAGGAGCTCTAGCTTCCAGCGATAGAGGTCCAACATCCTTAAGGTCAATTCTGAGTACATGGCAAACAATGTCAAGAAAGCAGCCGCTCCCCGTGGCACATTTTTCGTTAATTAAAAAATTTTCAACCATTCCCTGGGCATTGAGACGGATGACCTGTGTATACGTTCGCTGGATATCGATAACTGTTCTTGCCGACGGGAACAAGTTGAAAATTCCTCGGGTACAGCAGATAATATCTGATTCCCTGCGACGGCAGAAATCGGCGCTTGTTGCACCGTGGCCGGTGGCGACTGTATCGTTAATGTCCGCCACAGTGATAGAACCGCCAACCTTTGCCAGAATTTCATCCCTGAGCTGTAGTGAGACAGCTTTATAATCTACGCCGGAAGGCAAGATGTGGTAAGCGATAGGGACGCCATCCTTAATGATAACACCTTTACTGGTTCCTGAACCAATGTCTAAACCCAAAAACATTGCCATACTTAACTCGTTTCCGACTGGAAGAATGTTGTGGCTTCATCCAATCGAAGCTCCTTTTTATGGATTGGTTCTCCCTTGGCAATAGCCTTGAGAGCAAATTCCTTGCCGATCAGGGCGGCACCGAGTGCACCCGTCAGGAGAGGTTCTTCAGGAACATATATTTTAAATCCGATATGCTCCTCAAGAGCTTTTACAACACCAACATTTTTTGCAACCCCCCCGGTAAATACAACATCTGGTTCTATTTTCAGCTTTTTCGCCATCTTGAACACCCGGTCAGCGATTGAGTCATGGAGCCCGGCCACGATATCGGGAAGCGGTGTTCCCTGAGAAAGACGGGTTCGAATTTCCATCTGCGCAAAAATTGTGCACAGGCTGCTAATTACAACTTTTTGAGTTGATTTTAGGGAAATCGGACCTAAATCTTCGATTCGAACACCCAGTGTATCAACGAGAACGTCCAAAAATCTTCCCGTTCCCGCCGCGCACCGGTCATTCATGATGAAGTCAGTGAGCTTACCGTCTTTGATCTTAAGACCCTTGGCGTCCTGTCCCCCGATATCAATAACGGTGCGTACATTCGGGAACATACTGGATATACCCCTCGCGTGGCAGGTTAATTCCGTAATCTGACGATCAGCAAAAGGGACGTTGATTCTGCCGTAACCCGTGGCAACCACATAGGAGATGTCACTGAAGGTAAGAGCAGCTTTTTCCAGCGCATCTCTCATTACTCTATTGGACAGATGACGGTGCTCAGCGCCGGTGGGACCTATGATCGCCGAGCAGGTCTTCTCGTCTGAGTCCACAATAACTACTTTAGTCATTGTGGAGCCTATATCAATGCCTGAAAAATAAATGTTACTGTCCTCCCGAAAAAAATGATTTTGAAAAAACCTCATGCGCTGAGGTTTAGCCACAACGCATGAGGGATTGGTTGTTATCTTATGTCATGATAAAATCCGTCCAAGATAGACGGTACTTCTTCTACATTAAAGCAATTCAAGGAATCCCTGAACACGTGTCCGCAGTGGGGCCAAAGCACCTTCACTGTAGTCATGTTCAATGTAAATGCTCGGCAGGCCAACACTCTTCAAGTAGTCCTGAAGAGGAGGCGTGTCGTAGCCGTGGATGTCGCAGTACTTGACCGACTGCAGAATAACGCCGTCGACGTTCCAGTCTTTGGCATAGTCCTTGATATAACCGAACTGATACTCCAGATCTTTCGCATAATTTTTTACGGTTGCGCCGTATTCCGCTTCGCGGAAAGTACGCGGACACTTAATGCCGACAAGGTAACGTACCGCAATTCCGTCAAGCGGATCCGCCGTCTTTTCGACCATCGGGAAATAGGCTCGGGTACCAATACAGGTGTCGTCCATAACTACATTTGCTCCGAGGTCTTCGATCATGTCGACTAAGGCCGTTTTGTCGATAACAGGACCCCAAATCAATACACGGTGCTCTGTCTTCGCCGGCACATCTTTGCGTTCCTTAACTTCGCTGATAACCTCTTTTAGTAATTCGTTTCCTTCGGCAATAGGAATGCTCTGCAGAGCTACCATAACCTCAATGTTTTCGGATCCCTTAATAAGCGGGGGATTTGATTTCCTGAGATCATAAAGTTCACGAACAAGCGTGCGCTGTTCATTGCATGTATCCACTGCATCTTTGAGCATCTGGTCAGTAAGTTTCTTACCGGTAGATTTTTCCAGCGATTTTATAAAGTCTTCCAACTCTGACTTGAACAGTTCAATCGCCGGCGCATGGTCAGTATGCGGCGTATCCAGAAAATGATAATAGTCCGGGTTCATGTAGATGCGCCAAATATGGGCTGCCTTTTCGCCTACTTCACAGCCATGACACATTACGACGCCGTCGAAAAAGTCATATCTACCTTTCAGGGCGATATCGAGCGAGCTGCGAATAAACGGACAAACGATGGTCGGCAGACAGGAATCAGCCTTCGTAATCGGTTCGTTCATATCTCCCGTTATCCGGAAAGGTACGATGTCAAAAGCGGTGAATACTTCCTGAACGGGGTACAGGCAGAAATATCCCATGACTCTTTTGCCTTCTGCCTTGAGTTCTTTCGCCCGTTTAGACCTGTCGTTGTATATTTCCTTGGCCCGGGCGAGACCTTTTTTTTCATTTGCTGTCATCAGTTAATTCTCCTTATCGCTAATGTTGACTGCCTATTACCATTCAAGCCCTCTTTCCTTCCTGATCTTCTTGTTCTGGTCCATCATCTCCTCAAGAACGATACATTTACGCATCGTGTCGGCATAATCGAACATCTTGAGATCGACGATGTCCCCTTCGGCAATCACGGAAGGAACATTCCACTTTTTCAAGAGCTGGTCCTGGGCAAGTATAAGGTGATTGGTAGCTGTACGGCAGGTCATAAGCGGATGGAACAATCCGCCATCACATTGAAACGTTCTCGCCCACTGGCTGTAAGGATAGGCAAAATATCCCATGTATTCCTTAGCTTCAAGGGCATCGGCAAAATAACCCGTCATCCACTGGTAGGTCTGTGCGGCTACGCGCTCCAGCGGATCTTTGAATACGGTGTAGTCGATTGGCGCGGGTGGATGATAGGCCCAGCTTTCGACGACGAAGTTCCAGCCTCTCTCGGCTAATTCGTCAAATATATTCAGTGCATGCCATGGTGGCAGTTCACCAAAGACCATCCTGTATTTTTCGTTTTCCACAGCGCCGATTCCTTTTTCGACTCTGTCTTTCACTTCGTCATACATATCCTGATACAGTTTTATCGATACCTTGGTATCTCCCGCCGGATAAAGGGACGCGTTCATGCAGCTCCAGAAATCTTTGGAGTGCATGGGACAAGGTCTTACTTTACGGAATTCGTTAATTTCGTACCAGATCCTGTTGATTTCAATCAGGTCATTGGTGATTTCTTCCAGTTTGGCCCAGTCCATCTTTCGGCCAGCCATCTTTTCTACAAATTTGACGAGTTCTTTTAGTTCTTTGGCCATAAATTTGATGCACTTTTCACGGACACCCGGTTGCTGGCTTTCTTCCACGCCGGGATGGGGGATTTCCACAGGCCATACCGGGGCATCCAGATAACGGCCCATAGATTGAAACCACTTAATTCGGGCGTCGCACAGGGCGCCGGAAGCCACAAGCAAGAGGGGCTTAGGCATGCCGCCCATGGGGGCATCGGGCGGAATTTTTCCCAATTCGGTCATCTCAGCCGTATAACCGATGCAATTACGGGCGTAACCGCACATGTGGGTGGGAAAACCTTCCGCATCGCAGCGGTCCAGATATTTCTGGGCTCTTCCCATTGCGGCGCTTACGGCGCCATAGTTTTCCGGATAGGTAATTTCTATATCCATGGCCTTCAGGATGGGATCGGACTCCCACCAGTTGACCATACTCCAGGCCGTCGGCTTTCCCGCCTTGACCGCTTCCACACTTCTCGCGTAGTTTGCATCTATGTTCGCCCGCAGTGCGTACATAGTTTTGAGCCTGTTCATGGCTTTCTTTTTTTTCTTTTCTTCGCTCATACCATTTGTCTCCTCTGTATAGAAAGCAAGCAAATCGTCAGCTTTTTCTCTTTTCTTCCGATAGTATTTGCATTAACGGGCGGTGCTGCCTTATGCCACAGCAACGCACCACCCGTTTTTCATCGAAAGACTGTTATTTATCAATCTACGAAACTAAATAGCGGCCGGACAGCATCACCGTTAGAGTAAGTATCTCCGGGGAATACTTTAAAGCCACCCTCAACTTTCCGTCCAATTATATCTATGGTAACTTTGCGCGGATCGATGTCAATGAGATTTCCCATGATCCAGGGACCTTCGTCCAGTTCAACCAGTACGATGGTATAGGGAGCTTCTCCCTCCCTACCCAAGGAGGTTACGTATGCTGCCGTGAAGGTCTTAATCGTCCCGGTGGGTTTCACTTCAACAATTTCTAAATTGGTGCCGGTGCATTCCTGGCACGTCATTTTTGGCGGGCATGTAATATTTCCGCAATCACTGCATTTTAATCCCAACAGTTTGCCCTTTTTGAGCGAGGCAAAGTAAGCCCTGTGCGTGAGTTTATATTCCATAATAATTATTTACCTCCTTTGAATGATCAATCAGCGAAGTTTTTAAGAACCAGACTAACAATGACACCATCTCCACCCAGCGTATCGACGAGACCTACTTTAGCTCCCTCTACCTGTCTTCCCTGTTCGACGAGTTCTCCTCTCAACTGCTTGCAAATGTCATGTACCTGGGATGCACCGGTGGCGCCGATGGGATGGCCTTTGGATTTTAATCCGCCGGACATATTGATGGGTCTTGATCCATTGTGTCTTGTTTCGCCTTTGTCCCACAGCTCGCCGGCCTTGCCGAATTCCGCAAAGCCGAGACTTTCCGCCGCGATCAAGCTGGCGGTGCTGAAACAGTCATGAAGTTCGCAAATATCAACATCTTTCGGTTCGATTTTGGCCATGGAATAAGCCTGTTTAACCGAGACTTCCCGTGCGTACAATCTCGGCAGATACTTGGACTGTGAGCTCAATTTTCCTGATGACCCCTGGCCAAAGCCGGCAATGTAAACCGGTTTCGGGGTCAGTTTTTTCGCCACTTCTTCCGAGCAGATAATAACCGCCGCCGCGCCGTCGGTGAACGGACAGCAATCCAGCAACTGCAGCGGTGTAGAAACGAAGGCGCCGCCCAATACCTGTTCCTTGGTAATTTCCTTCTGGAACTGGGCTAAGGGATTCCTCGCGCCATAGTAATGGGATTGTACCGATACGCCGGCGAGTGTTTCCTTCAGTTTGGGCAACGGAATGTTGTATGTTTTTGCGTACAGATGTGTCAGCATAGCGAAAACCGAGGGGAAAGTGATGCCCGACGGAAACTCGTAACGAGCGTCACTGCACGAGGCGAAGAAACGTGTTGCTATGGGTGTTCCCATCGCGGTACATCTTTCCGTGCCGCCTGCCAGTACGATATCGAAATAACCACCGCCGACCCACGCAGCAGCGTCCCTGATGGCGATTGTAGCCGAGGCGCAGGCGCCTTCAAACCGGCTGGCGGGAATATTAAGACATCCCATGTCGTTGGCAGCATAAGTCTGGATCGTGCTCTGACCTTCTTCAATGTCACCAAAAACATTGCCCATATAAAGCGCCTGGATATCTTTGGGCTTTAAATTTGAGAGGTTCATAGCTTCCGTGGCTGCTTCTGAAAACAATTCTATTCCCGACTTTGGCGTGTTAAAACAAAATTTTGTATGGCCTCCGCCAACTACACAAACTCTCCTCATGTGTGCCTCCTTCTATAATTTCTTTCTTTGATATTTAGTAAAAAATAATACGGCCAACCATAATCCGCACCTGTTTGTGTTTTCCATAATCATGCGTAGGCAGGCCTCAGAGCCCGTCAGAAATTATTTTGCTGCCAGGCGAACGCTGGCGTCCAGCCTTATGCATTCCCCATTCATATATGGATTCTCAAAGATTTCCTGAGCAAGGCTGGCAAATTCTTCCGGTTTTCCGAGGCGCTTCGGGAACGGCATCATCTGGCCTAAAGAGGCTTTTGCCGCCTCGGGCAACGCGCCTACCATGGGGGTGTCGAAAATACCCGGGGCGATTGTCATAACCCGGATGCCATAATCGGCAGACTCTCTGGCAATCGGTAAGCACATACCCCAGACACCCGCCTTGGATGCGGCATAAGCCGCCTGGCCTATCTGACCGTCGAATGTTGCAACCGAGGCCACGTTGATGATAACGCCTCTTTCGCCTTCCGCGTTCGGGGTATTGTCTTTCATCTTATCAATGCCCAGCCGGAGAACGTTAAAGGTGCCGTTTAAGTTAATGTCGATGACTTTCTTGAAAAAATCTAGTGTTATTAAGCCTTTTTTAGAGATCAGTTTGGACGGATTGGCAACGCCGGCGCAGTTAACCACGAAATTGAAGCTGCCGAACGCCGCGATGGTTTTGGCAACAACGTTCTCAGCATCTGCTTCCTTGGTTACGTCTCCCGCAACAAAGATAACGTTACTTCCCAATTCTTTTGCCAAGTTCTCTCCACGCTCCACCTGGATATCCATGATGGCAGCACGCCCTCCCAGTTTAACGACGTTGCGTACCGTGGCTTCTCCTAACCCAGATGCCCCACCTGTAACAATTGCGATACAATCTTTTACGTTCATAGGCCTCCTTGTTTTTTGGTAATTTGATTTGATAAGAGACTACTTTTGGACGTCCAAAATATAGGAAAGTTCCATTCAGATGTCAATCACTTATTTTTTTATTTTTTAATGAGAGAAAATCCGGTTGGCCTCTGCTAATCCGAAAAGGGTGTGTTTATTCGTCTGTTTTTTGTTATGAGTGAAATTCAATAGTCGAAATGGATATTTGGCTATAACACAATTATACGGTTATGCTTGAAACTCGCTCGGTTCTGTGATAGTGCACCGCGAAGTAATTCAATCATTTTCATACGATTTGATTCGTACGTAAAACGCTTATTTAATATGTCGCTAATTTTAAAAATAGGAGCAGCAGATGGACTACAAAAAAAGTTTAAATCTTCCCCAGACTGAATTCCCGATGAAAGCAAATCTGGCCCAAAGAGAGCCGGCAATGCTGCAAAAGTGGGAAGATGAGAATATCTACTATAAAATCAGAGAATCAGCCAAAGGAAAGAAACCTTATATCCTGCATGACGGTCCTCCTTATGCCAACGGCAATATTCATTTGGGAACTGCGCTCAACAAGATACTCAAGGATCTGGTTATTAAAGCCAAAAACATGACCGGTTTTGATGGAGTTTATGTGCCGGGTTGGGATTGCCATGGTCTGCCCATTGAACATCAGGTGGATAAAGAACTGGGGGCAAAAAAGAGCAAAATGTCCCAGGTTGAAAAGCGTCGTACCTGCCGGATCTATGCCGAAAAGTACGTTGGAATCCAGCGCGAACAATTTAAAAGACTTGGTGTCTTTGGTGAATGGGCCGATCCTTATTTAACGATGGCTTATCCTTACGAAGCGGCAACGGTGGCGGAATTCGGCAAGCTCTACCTCAACGGCAGCGTCTACAAAGGCAAGAAACCGGTCTACTGGTGCGCCACCTGTAAAACGGCGCTGGCAGAGGCGGAAGTGGAATATGCCGACCATCACACTCCATCTATATATGTTAAATTTGCCGTTACCTCCGATGTTGCCGGCGTTTTACCCAAACTGGCCGGTCAGAAAGTCAACATGGTGATTTGGACGACAACTCCCTGGACGATTCCCGCCAACCTGGCCATCGCCCTGAAAGATGATTTCGTTTACGTTGCTGTGAAGATTGATGAAGAAGTGCTTATTGTAGCCAAAGATCTCCTGGATTATTGTCTGGATGCTTTCGGTTATAGAAATAAAAATTACGAAATTCTGGATGAATTCGAAGGCCACATTCTCGAAGGACAGAAATGCGTTCATCCTTTAATTAAGAGAGAAAGCGTACTGATTCTGGCGCCGTTTGTAACTCTTGATGCCGGTACGGGCGCCGTGCATATAGCTCCGGGCCACGGTCAGGAAGACTATGAGATCGGCTTGGAATACGGTCTGGATAATTATGCGCCGGTTGATGATGCCGGGAAATTTACCGAAGATGTTGAGTTTTTTGCCGGCCAGTTTGTCTTTGACGCCAATGACAGTGTGATAAAAAAACTGGAGGAAGTGGGTGCGCTTCTGGGACATGTTCCCATGCAGCATTCCTATCCACACTGCTGGCGCTGCAAAAAACCCATCATTTTCCGTTCAACCGAACAGTGGTTTATCTCGATGGAGAAAAACGACCTGCGCAAAAAAGCGCTGGCTGCCATCGATGAAGTTCAGTGGATTCCCTCCTGGGGGCATGACCGCATTTACGGCATGGTTGAAAACCGTCCGGACTGGTGCATTTCGCGTCAGCGGTTATGGGGTGTTCCCATTACTGTTTTTTACTGCGCCAAATGTAAAAATGAATTATTGACCAGGGAAATTCTGGACTATCTGGTGGGCCTGGTGGAAAAAGGCGGTGCGGATGTCTGGTTTGAAAAAGAGCCGAAAGATCTGATGCCCGAAAACACAACCTGTCCACACTGTCACGGAACGGAGTTCACCAAAGAAGTGAATATTCTGGATGTCTGGTTCGATTCCGGCGTCAGCCACGCTGCCGTTCTGGAAAAGAGAGCGGAGCTGAGATCGCCCGCCGATATTTATCTGGAAGGCAATGATCAGCACCGCGGCTGGTTTCATTCTTCCCTGCTGGAGTCGGTAGGAACCAGGGGTTGTGCACCTTACCTGAGCGTGCTTACACACGGCTTTGTCGTTGACGGTGAGGGCAAAAAAATGTCCAAATCCGTCGGCAACACAATTGAAGCATCAGAAGTCATTGACAAATACGGTGCGGAGATTCTAAGGCTCTGGGTTGCTGCAGCAGATTACACCGACGACATCAGGATATCCGATGAAATCCTCAAACGCCTTGTGGAAGCATATCGCCGGATTCGCAACACCAGCCGTTTTATCCTCGGCAATCTTTATGATTTCAATGTTGATGCAGATTGTGTTGAATATGCGCAAATGACGGAAATGGACAAGTGGGCTCTGCACCGTCTGCAGGAAATAGTCAAACGCGTTGTCGAAGCGTACGAAAAGCATCAATTCCACGTGGTTTATTATACCCTTTATAATTATTGCACGGTGGATTTAAGCTCGATGTATCTGGATATTTCCAAAGACAGGCTCTATACAAACAAACCCGCCTCCGTGGCACGCCGTTCGGGACAAACAGCCATGTTCATAATTTTAAAGGCGATGACCCGGTTGCTGGCTCCGGTTCTTACTTTTACGGCCGAAGAAGTCTGGGCGGCAATGCCCCAGTGGAAGGACAAAGAGGACAGCGTTCATATGACACAATTCCCGCAGGTTAATGATCAATATTTTGATGCTGAACTGGGTGAGCGCTGGAAGGCGATGATTGATGCCAAAACGGAAATTGCCAAAGCAATCGAGCAGGCCAGAAAAGAAAAAGTGATCGGTCATTCCCTCGATGCCCGAGTAAGTCTTGTTCCGCCGGAAAAGGAGAAGGCTTTTTTTGAAAGCCATCTGGAAGATTTGCGAGCGCTCCTTATTGTTTCGCAATTGCAGTTGGTAGAGGAGAAGGCGATCAGTAAGCCTTATGTCAGCGAAGAAATAAAAGGTTTGATTGTTGGAGTGGAAAAAGCGGCGGGCGTTAAATGTGAGCGCTGCTGGATCTATGCGGAATCAGTGGGAAGCGATAAAGATCATCCAACCATATGTGACCGCTGTTTAACTAACCTGTAATTCCAATTTGCATTCAAGCGGCGCCTTTGTTGGCACAGCCTGCCCCGGCGCCATCTTGAATGCAAAAGGGAATATATTTTCTCCAGGGAAATTACGTGAAAAGAAACATCATTATTTTTATACTTGGTGCGGCTGCGGTTACGGCACTTGATCAGATAACCAAGGCCGCCATAACTTCCCGATTTCTCCTGCATGAATCTTATGCAGTCATTGACGGTTTCTTTAACCTTGTTTATGTAATGAACCCCGGCGCCGCTTTTGGATTTCTGGCCGGCGCTTCGGCTGCTTTCCGTTATGTCTTTTTTACAGGGATTACTGCTGTCGCTATTTTGCTGATCATCTACTATCTGGTAAAAAATCAGCACGGAAGTACTGTTACGGCTGTCTCCCTTACATTGATTTTCGGCGGAGCAGTGGGAAATCTGATTGACCGGATTCGCTTCGGAGCGGTTGTAGATTTTCTGGATCTTTATATAGGTGCCTGCCACTGGCCTGCATTCAACGTGGCCGATTCCGCCATTACTGTCGGAGCGATATTAATGATTTGGGAGATAATTGGCGCCAAAAAAAGGATTCCGTCTTGAAACAGCTCTTGTTTTTCAGGGTGAAAGTGCAATGAATACGTTAATTCTTTATATCTTTTAATTTTTCCAGTTCTTCTTTGTAGCGTTCCGCCTCGGCTCTGACGAGTTCTATTTCTTCTTTTGCCTTTTCCAGCTTTTCGTCCTGTCTTTGTCTTTCCTCGCGGATTTTGTCTTGTACTTCATCAAGTCCCACGTAAGTGGCTAAGGCACCACCTAAAAGCAGGCTGATCGGAAGCGCGCCCCGGATAATAGTCATAAAATCCGTCCACCAGAATATCAGGCTGATTAGACCAAGAACAGCAAAGATGGCTCCTCCTATTAACAAAGACATTTTCAATCTCCTGTGCAAATGGAAATTTGATTATACAATAATATAACTTCATTAATTTTTTATCATGAAAGACGGGTTTAGGCAAGTTGGAAATACATGATTATGATGGTATCATAATGAAAATATTACTTGATTTAAAAGAGGTCATCATTTAAAAGTTATGTTTTAACTAAATACACATGGATAAAGGCAAAAATGATCAAACTTGATTTTACTAAAGGTGACGGGCTCATCCCTGTTATTGCTCAAGACGCGGAAACTAAAGAAGTTCTTATGATGGCTTACATGAATCAACAGGCGTGGGAAGAAACCCTGAAGACAGGTAAAGCAACTTACTGGAGCAGATCCCGCCAGTCACTGTGGTTAAAAGGAGAAACGTCGGGTCATGTCCAGCTGGTAAAAGATATTTTTATCGATTGTGATAACGATACAGTTTTATTGCATATCGAACAACTGGGAAAGGCCGCTTGCCATACCGGATATAGATCCTGTTTTTACCGGAAAGTTAAGGACGGCGATTGTGTTGTTGTCGGAGAAAAGATTTTCGATCCCAAGGAAGTGTATAAATGAATATTCTGAAACTGGGTATTCCCAAAGGAAGTTTGGAAAACAGCACTGTGGATTTGTTTAAAAGAGCAGGTTGGCGTATTACTTATGACAGCCGCAGTTATTTTCCCGATATTGATGATCCGGAAATATCATGCTCCCTGGTAAGGGCGCAGGAAATGTCCCGCTATGTCGATGACGGCCATTTGGATTTGGGACTTACCGGAATTGACTGGATTCTGGAAAATTCATCGGATGTCGTTGTGGTTCAGGATCTGGTTTATTCCAAAGTTTCGACGCGCCAGGCGCGTTGGGTACTTGTCGTTCGCGATGATTCACCTTATAAATCTATCGAAGACATGCAGGGAAAGAGAATATCAACCGAATTGGTAGCTTTTACAAAAAAATATTTCGCCGACAGAAAAATTGATGTCCATGTCGAATTTTCCTGGGGCGCAACGGAAGCCAAAGTGGTGGAAGGGCTTGTTGATGCGGTTGTAGAAGTTACGGAAACCGGCTCCACAATCAGGGCTAATAAATTAAGGATCATCCACGAACTTATGAAAACCAATACGCAATTGATTGCCAATCGCGCTGCCTGGGATGATCCCTGGAAACGGAAAAAGATCGAACAAATAAAGACATTACTGATAGGTTCATTACTGGCGATGAACAAAGTCGGCCTGAAAATGAATGTTGCCAAAGAAAATCTGACAAAAGTAATGTCGTTGCTGCCGTCACTCAAAGCGCCGACAGTGTCCAGTTTGTATTCGGAAGAGTGGTTTGCCATAGAAACAGTTGCCGATGCGGGAAAAGTCCGTGATCTGATTCCGGAACTTTTAGCCGCGGGCGCGGAAGGCATCATTGAATATCCCCTGAACAAAGTTATTTAAACTAAGGCAGGCTTTATGGCTCGAAAAGCAAAGATAGTCCGCAAAACGACGGAAACCGACATTGCGCTGGAAATTGATTTAGACAGTACCGAGGCAAGTAAAATTGATACCTCGATTCCTTTTCTGGATCATATGTTTACTCTTCTTGCCCGGCACGGTTTTTTAAGACTTGTGATCAAAGGCAAGGGAGATACGCAAATCGACGATCATCACCTGGTGGAAGATCTGGGCATTTGTCTGGGCATGGCCATAGGTCAGGCTCTGGGAGATAAAGCAGGCATCAACCGTTATGGGGCGGCTTCCGTCCCGATGGATGAATGTTTATGTCGGGTAGATATGGATATTTCCGGCAGACCGTATCTGATTTATAAAGTCATGTTCGAGAGCAGGCAGGCCGGCGGATTTGATCCGGCACTTGTTAAAGAATTTTTTAAAGCCTTTACCGATCATAGTGGCATAACATTGCACATTAACCTGGCATATGGAAGCAATACCCATCACATTATTGAAGCGGTGTTCAAAGCATTTGCCCGGGCCTTGAGAGATGCCGTAACAGTCGACAAAAAAATCGCAGGGGTCCTCTCTACCAAGGGAACTCTCTAGAAAACGAGGTGATATTTTGGCAAATCTTTCGAAGAAGAAAATTGATTTTGTTGCTGGTTTGGTAATGCTTCTGCTTTTGGTTCCAGTATTTGTTTCTTATGGTGCGGAAGCGGAAAAGGAAGCTGACAAATCAAAGCGTCCCCTGCGTATGGCAATAATTCCATTTCAGGCAATTATGCCCCAAACGGAAGCAGGCAATACGGCAGAAAGTCCTCTTAGCGGCGCAGTTTTCTTTGGTGGAAAAATTGCAAAAGGTGGAGAAGCGGTTACCGAAGAATTGTTTGTTGAAAAACTGAATGAATTTAAGGAAATAGAAATAATTCCCCAGGAAAAAGTGATGGGGTTTTATAAGCGGATCAGTGCGGAATCGCTGAAGGTGCCTTTATCGGGAATCATTAAAAAGGCCGGTGTGGAATTGAATGCTGATCTGGTCGCGGTGGGTTATGTTTTTCGGTATGTAGAAAGAGTAGGCCGTGATTACGGCATCGAAAAAGCGGCTTCGGTCGCTTTTGAAATTAGTTTGGTTAACTCCAAAGACGGCAGCGTTGTCTGGCGGGGTGTTTTTGACAGAACTCAGAAGTCATTAATGGAAGATCTTTTTCAAATCGCTTCTTTTTATAAAGGCCGCGGCAAATGGCTTACCGCCCGTGAATTAACAAAGCAGGGCATGAATGATGTATTTAAAACGTTCACAGGGGTCGTACGCTAAGTCACTGCATTTCAAGCTGTATTTTTTTCTTCCTGCGGAACTGCCGGCAGGTCCGGAATTCCAGACTGATTTCTAAAATGGAGAATTATTTTGATCATTATTCCGGCTATTGATATTAAAGACGGCAAATGTGTGCGGCTCGCCCAGGGTGATTTCAACCGGGTGACCGTATATGCGGATAATCCGGTAGATATGGCGCTGGCATGGGAGCAAAAGGGAGCCCAACTAATTCATATAGTTGATCTCGATGGTTCTGTTGCCGGGTTGCCCCGTAATGCCGGGAAGATTCTGGAAATTTGCAAAAAAGTACAAACCCCGATTCAGGTAGGCGGCGGCATCAGAAACATGGAAACCATCGATTATTATCTGGCGGGTGGCGTCTCCAGTGTCATTCTGGGTACTGCCGCTCTGCAGAATGAACAATTTGTCAAAACGGCAGGAAATAAATATCCCGGGAAAGTAATTCTGGGGATTGATGCTCTCGACGGACTTGTTGCAATTCAAGGCTGGACGCAAAAAACCGGGGAGACTGCCGCCCATCTGGCAAAACGTTATGAGGGCTGCGGCTTAAAAGCAATTGTTTATACCGACATCAAACGCGATGGTATGGAAACCGGCGTGAATATTGAGGCAACAAAAGCATTGGCCAAAGAAGTGAATATACCGGTAATCGCATCCGGCGGGGTGGCGGCAATTACTGATGTAGAAAAACTCCTGGCAATTAAAGATTGTTCTATTTACGGCGTTATCATCGGCCGTGCCCTCTACACCGGAGCAATTTCTCTGGAAGAGGCGATTGAAAAAAGCAGGAATGATTCTTAGTTTGCAATATTATAAGGAGGTGAAGATTATGTCTGATTGCCTGTTTTGTAAAATAGTCAAAGGGGAGATTCCCTGCACGAAAGTATATGAAGATGATCAGGTTTTAGCCTTCGATGATATCCAGCCGATGGCGCCGGTGCATGTTATTGTAATTCCTAAGAAGCATATATCGACACTTTTGGATATCGATTCCGGGGACGTCGCCATTGCCGGTGCTTTAATTTCCGCCGCCCAAAAGATTGCCGGGATCAAAGGGATCGACCAAAAAGGATTTCGCACAGCAATAAATTGCAATGCTGAAGGGGGACAGATTGTGTTTCATTTGCACATGCATGTTCTCGGTGGCAGGAAGTTGCAGGATCAATTGGGCTAATCTACCAAATAAATACCTTTATGCATTCCGGTAGTAAAAAAGCGACGAAGAGATGAGCACCGTAAGTGTATTAAAAACAATACCTTGAAGTAGCCCGGAATTGCGAAGAGTAGAAGAAGGTGAAGATTATGGATATAAATGCAAAAATAAATGCAGAAATGATAGTCGCCGCCAAAGCCAAAGATAAAATAAGGCTTTCGACGATAAGGATGTTAAAAACAGCTCTTCATAATAAAGAAATCGACTTAATGAGGCCGTTGACGGAAACCGAAATTTTACAGACACTCTCCGCGATAGTCAAGCAAAGGAGAGATTCCATTGAGCAATTTGCCCAGGGCGGCAGAACCGACCTGGTGGAAAAAGAAACAGCCGAATTAAAAGTTGTTCAGGAATTTCTGCCCGCCCAGATGTCGGAGGAAGATGTAGAGGCACTGATTAAAAAAGCGATTGTGGAAACCGGAGCTGCATCAGTCAAAGATATGGGTAAAGTGATGAAAGTGCTGATGCCGCAAGTGACCGGAAAGGCTGACGGCAAGGCGGTGGGCGAAAAAGTCAAAGCGCTGTTGTCCTGATACCAAGTAGCATTCAAAGCATAACGCGGCGGCAAGGAGGAGGCTCCGCAGGCGTATTATTTATACGTTGAGGAAGCCGACGACGTAGCCAACAAAGTTAGGCAAAGAATGCAACTGGGTATGAATAATTATTTTTTTGCACGGTGACAAGCAGGATTAAATCCAGAGCAGGTAAAATACATAAGTGCGTTTTGATAACAGTAAGATAGAAGAAATCAAAAGCAGAATAGATATTGTCGAGCTGGTTACCCAATACGTGACTTTGAAAAAAGCCGGCAGGAATTATCTGGGACTGTGTCCTTTTCATCAGGAAAAATCGCCTTCTTTTACGGTTAATCGGGAAAAACAGATATTTTATTGTTTTGGTTGTGGTGAAGGCGGTAATGCCATTACATTTCTGATGAAGATCGCCAACAAAACATTTCCTGAAGCAATAAAGGAACTGGCAGAAAAAACCGGAGTTGTCCTACCGTCATGGCAGGACGCTCAAGATGGCCGCCAAAATGATTCCCTGCGGGAAAAGATAGCTGACTTGAATTTAAGAGCGGCGCAGCAATACGCACGTAATCTTTATTCCCCGGCAGGCAAAGCAGCGCAGGATTATTTAAATGCGAGAGGAATTAAACCGGAAACTGTAAAGCAATTTCGGCTGGGCTATGCGGAGGACTCCTGGCGCTCTTTGACAGACTACATTGAAAGAAGCGGCCTGTCTCTAAAAATAGCCGAACAGGCTGGTCTGGTCATTACGGGTAAGGAAGGCAAATTCTATGACCGTTTTCGCGGCCGGTTGATTTTTCCCATTGAAAATGTTTCCGGTGAAACTATTGCGTTTGGCGGCAGAATTCTGGATAAGGGCGAGCCTAAATATCTGAATTCTCCGGAGTCGCCCCTTTATATTAAAGGCAGGAATTTATATGGGCTGAATAAGACCAAGGAGGAAATTCGCCAAAAAGGTTTTGCCCTGATCGTCGAGGGCTATTTTGATTTAATTTCGTTGTGGAATGCCGGCATCGGCAATGTGGTTGCGTCTTTGGGTACTGCTTTGACCAGAGAGCAGCTTGAGTTGCTGCGTCGTTATACGGTAGAAGTTGTTGCGCTTTTTGATCCGGATGAGGCCGGCAGGAAAGCGCTGAACCGCAGCCTGGAATTATTTCTTTCGATGAATATGCGGGCGCGGGCGCTTGTTTTGCCGGAGGGACTTGATCCCGATGATTATGTAAATAAATTTGGCAGCGAAAAACTGGAAGAGCTGATCACAAATGCTCAACCGTTAAGCGATTATTACATTGAAAATGTTTTAGGCAGCGGTAAAACCTTCGAAGATAAACGGGAAATGGTTAAAGCTGCCATGGAATTCATAAACAAGATCAGTGATAAGAAAGAAAAAGACCTGTTCATTAAACGCATAGCGGAAAAGACAGGTGTTGATCAGGAATTGTTTGGAAGTGAAGTTTATAAAAATAAGTCTCCAATAAAATCAAAAACAGAGAAAGAAAAACTGACGGTTAATATTAATAATCTGGTAGAACTTCATCTGATCCGGCTTCTTATGGAGTATCCTCAAAAAATACTGCAAGTGGAAAACGAAAAAATTTTTGATTTTTTTCTGCAGCCGCAGTTGAAGGAACTGGGGTGTAAAATTATCGAGAATTACACACTGCTGGGATTTGTCGATTTGAATATAATTCTTTCTACAGACGAAGAGGCTCCTTTGCGTGAGAAAATATTACGATTAATGATGGAAGCACTACCGACCGAAGATGTGATGTTTGAAAAGATTTTTACCGATAACATCAGGCAGATCAAGAAAAAATGGTATAAAGATCAACACCGGCGGATTAAATTTAAATTGACTCAGGCACAAGAAAATGGAGATCAGGAACTTTTAAACAGGCTGGTGCAGGAAAAGGAAAAGTTGCTTATCGAAGAAAGAGAGTTAAATTAACGAGACTTAGTTAACAACTTATTTGGGAGATACCAAATGGCTAAAGAGATACAATCAGATGAATTTAAGAAGTTAATATCATTAGGTGAAGAGAAGGGCTTCCTGACATATGACGATGTCAACGATATGCTGCCGCCTGATGTAACTTCTTCCGACCAGATTGATGATATTATCATGCTTTTCGGAGAAAAAAATATAGATATCATTGATATTGAGCAGGGCGAAAAGCTGGTTATGAAGAAAACTCCGGAAGATATTACACCTGTAAAGTTTCCGGAAGCATTATCTCTTGGTCCCGGGACAGGTAAAACCGGCGATCCTGTGAAAATGTATTTGCGTGAAATGGGTATGGTTTCACTTCTGAGCAGGGAAGGAGAAGTGGAAATTGCCAAGAAGATAGAAGAAGGTGCCCGGGAAACTATGTCGGCAATTTTCCGGCTTTCCGTTTCCATCAACGAAGTTCTCAATATCGGAGAGAAATTGGTTTCCGGCGATATTAAAATTAAAAATGTTGTTGACAATGTCGAGGATGAAGAAGGCTTTGTTGAAGAAGATGAACACAAAGAAAGAGTATTAAAACTGATCAACAGGATCAAACTTTTTGATGAACGCAATAAAGTATTGCGTGAGAAACTCAAGTCGAAAACCATGCGTCCCAAACAACGTGAACTGTTGGATGCGGAGCTGGAGAAAAATACAAAAAACATCATTACCCTTTGCCGGAAGATTCGTTTCAGTAAGAAACAGATTCATCGTTTTGTCGCCCGCTTGCGCTCCTATGTTGATGAAATAGAAAAAGCGGAAAAAGTGATTCAGCAATACAAGAAAGAAACAGGTTTGACTTTGACGCAGTTGGAAAAAGCATGGATAAAAATCAAAAAGTCCAAACAGGACGAAAAGCTTGCGGCGAAAGAAACACATGTTCCCGTTGAATTGCTGAAGCAAAGTCAGGAAGCGATTAACGATGCGCATAAGACCATCAAACATATCGGCCGTGAAGTTGGTATTCCCACAAATACTCTGAAAACAATCGTGGAATCTATTGAAGATGGTGAAGGCAAAGCGGAAATAGCGAAAAGAAAGCTTGTGGAAGCTAATTTACGTTTGGTTGTAAGCATTGCCAAAAAATATACCAACCGCGGTTTACAGTTCCTGGATTTGATTCAGGAGGGGAATATCGGTTTGATGAAAGCCGTGGATAAATTTGAGTATCAGCGTGGTTACAAATTTTCCACTTATGCAACCTGGTGGATCAGACAGGCAATTACCCGGGCTATCGCCGACCAGGCGCGAACAATTCGAATTCCTGTTCACATGATTGAGACGATCAATAAGCTTATCCGGACGTCGCGTTATCTGGTGCAGGAACTGGGGCGTGAACCTACTCCGGAAGAAATTGCCAACAAGATGGAGTATCCGCTGGAGAAGGTTCGTAAGGTACTGAAAATTGCCAAGGAACCTATTTCTCTGGAAACACCGATTGGTGAGGAAGAAGACAGTCATCTTGGTGATTTTATTGAAGACAAAAAAATTATGTCTCCCTCGGAAGCGACAATTAACATGGATTTGGCCGATCAAACCAGGAAAATATTGACTACACTGACGCCGCGGGAAGAAAAAGTATTGCGCATGCGCTTCGGCATCAGCGACAGGTCGGGTACACAAGATGAGGACGAAGGTAGTGTGCCGACCGGATTAATGGAAGCAGTGTCGCCGGAGCCTGAAGTTATGGAAATACCGGAAGTAAAAAAAGCAAAAAAACAAGTAAGGAAACGACCGGCAAAATAGTGTTGACAAACAATTAGTTTGGGTATATCAAAGCAGCCCCTGATGCACGTTGGTCAATTAAACGGCAGGGCCTATAGCTCAATTGGTAGAGCCACCGGCTCATAACCGGTAGGTCCCTGGTTCGATCCCAGGTGGGCCCACCAGAAAAATAAAGAAGAAAAGCTAAAAGAAAAATGAAATTTATTTTCAGAACGAACGAGTGCCCATCAATAAGTGTGATGGCTGCTGTGGGGAGTCGGCAAGTGACTCCCATCTGCGGAACAGATAACACAGCGAAAAAACCAGTTAGTTTAAAAATGCACCCATAAAAAGGTGCATTTTTTTTATCCTGAAAAAAAAAGGAGAAGATTGTTGAGAGAACGGTTATTACTATTAGTAAAGCTTCAGGAATGTGATTCTCAGTTGATGAAAATTGCAGACAAGAGAAAGACCCTGCCGGAAAAGATCAGTAAGCTGGATGAGGCCTTTAATACTTTTCAAGTGGAAATGGGAAAGAATAAAAAAAAGTATGATGAAATCAAAGCCCGCCATACTGAATGTGAAAATAAGATAAAAAAAATAAATGAAGGAATGATCAGAACCAAGGAACGACTTCTGGAAGTCAAGAACAACAAAGAATATCAGGCCATGCTTAAGGAAATCGAAACCGCCGAAGCAATGCGTGGTGATATGGAAACAGAAATCATATCGATATTGGATGAACTGGAAAACTTAGCCGTACTGGTGAAAAAGGATCAGGAAACTCTAAATGAACACAGGAAAAAATATGAGGAAGAAAAGAAGCTGATTGAAGCCGATTTAAACTCCGTAGATACTGAATTCGTCGATTGTGAGCAAAAGCGTGCCGAGTTGAAGGATAAGGTTCCTGCAGATCTTTTGGCAAGATATGAAAGGATTAAGAAAAGGAATAAGGGAGTCGGCGTTATTTCAGTGTGGAAATCAGTTTGTAATGGCTGTCATATGAATATTCCTCCTCAATTATACATTGAGCTGCAAAAGACATCGGAACTAATTGCCTGTCCCAATTGCCAGCGTATCATGTATTTTCAGGACATTGAAAAGCCTGTCTAAAATTTATGGAAAAGAAAAGTTATAGGCTCTATAGTGATGGCGCCTGCCGCGGTAATCCCGGTGAAGGTGGTGCCGGTGCCGTTATTCTGGATGCCGAAGGGAATGTGATCTGGGAAGGTAAGGAATATCTCGGACACTGCACCAATAATATTGCCGAATATAAAGCGCTGATTTTAGGGCTGAAAGGGGCGCTGGCCAGCGGCTGTAAAGAGTTGGCCGTTTTTTTGGATTCGGAACTCCTGGCCCGCCAAATCGATGGTTCCTATCGCGTTAAAAATGAAAAATTAAAACTTTTAATGCAGGAAGTCCGCAGTTTGCTCTCCTTTTTTGACACCGTTCAAGTTAAACATGTTTTGCGTAGTAAAAACGCCCAGGCGGATAAGCTGGCAAATCTTGCGATTGATACGCATAAATAGTTGCATTAAAATTAATTTCAGTTTATTAAAGTTAATATTAAGCACGGTTTTATGTAGTCGAAATCAGATACCACTTTAAGTTTGTTATGCTTTCTGCCGATATAGACGCAGAAGCCAAGTTGCATTTCAAGCATCGGCTTTTTGGCAAAGAGGATGTTTTGCAGGCGTATTGTCTACGGTTATACGTCCGGGAAGCAGTCGACTTGAATCAACAAAGTTAATTTTCAAGTGCGACTTGGTATTCATTAAAATAAGGCGATAATAATACTGTGGGGCTATTGAATATAAATAATCTTCAGGCTGGTATGATTCTGGCTGAGGATCTGACAGATAGAATGGGAAGGCTCCTGATAGCAAAAGGAACCGTTCTTACCGAAAAACATCTCAAAATATGTAAAATATGGGGTGTTGTCGAAGCCCAGATCGAAGGGGTTTCCGATGCTGATATTGATGAATCTGCACTGAATGAGCTTGATCCTCAGGAGCTTGCTCAAGCTACCGAGTTTGTTCATGAACGATTTCAACATGCTGATATGGAACATCCGGCCGTCCGGGAACTCGTACGCCTTTCTATTCTGCGAACCGTCAAGAATAAAAACACTGGTCCAGACTCCATAAGACAAAGCTTCCAACTTAAAATTGAAGAAGAAAACACGGAAGGAGAAGAGACAAAACCAGCGAATATAAATCCTCTGAAATTCATTAGTGAGCATACAAAACTATCAACTCTGCCGGATATCTACAACAAGTTTGTAGATACCATTGCCAGACCCAACAGTTCCAGCTACGACATCGAAAATGTGATCAACAAAGACACCAGTCTTTCAGCGCAGCTTTTAAAGATTTCCAACAGCGCCTTTTACAGCTATCCGGCAAAAGTTGATACCATTTCCCGCGCCATCAATATTATTGGGACGCAGCAATTGAGCACCCTGGCCATGGGGATTATCATTATCGGCGTGTTTAATAAGATGCCTGCCCGCATTATTAATATGGAGATGTTCTGGAAACACAGCATTCTTTGCGGAATATGCGCCAGAATTCTGGCGGGCTATAAGAATATCCAAAATACGGAACGATTATTCACAGCCGGGCTGCTCCATGATATCGGCCGCCTCGTCTGTTATAATTATCTGCCCCAGGAATCTCTTCGTGCCATTCTGGAGGCACAAAATGACCGCCAACTGCTTTATCTTAAAGAACGCGAAGTTTTTGATATGGATCACGCCATGATCGGGGGGAGTCTTGTCAATAGATGGCAAATGCCTCTGTCACTTGAAGAAATGGTTTGCTATCACCACGAACCGCAAAAATCGAAAAATTCGATAGAACCTTCCATTCTCCATATAGCTGATATTATAGCTAATGCGATGGGTATTGGGACAAGCGGCGAGAGGTTGATTCCGCCATTGCATGAGGAGGCATGGACGCGACTTGGTTTGTCGTCCAATATTTTATCACTAATAATGGAACAAGCTGATAACCAATTGGAAGATGTTTTTAAGGTGATATATGCCGACGACAAGCTCCAGCAAAAATAGTGATATTATTGCTTACCTCGAAAAACGTGTTGAGTATCTGGAAAGTGTCGAACGCTTTATCGTTGACGGCCTGGAAATGGCGGCGTCTCTCGGCGATTTTCAAAGCAATATCAGCAAACTCAGTGATACATCCGCTATACTTGAAGAGACAAAAAAAAGAATTCAAGAATTGATTCCTTTTGAATCCATTGCTTTTTTTCTGGTTGAGGAGGGAAGTAATGACTTTATCTTGAAATACATCGATTCTGAAAAGTATCAGTCGTACATTCAGAGTGAAGTGGATTATTTCATCGATTGCGGCACATTTGCCTGGGCCTTAAGGCAGAAGAGATCAATCATTGTTCCCGCAAGAGACGGCAAGGAAATCCTGCTGCATATCATGGCTACGACAAATCGCGTCCGCGGCATGTGTGTTGTCTTGTTGCCTCAAAATCGTCAAAGCTTGCTCAATACGTCTTTATCTTTTTTGTCCACCGTTTTGCTCAACAGTTCAAATGCCATAGAAAGCTTTTCATTATACGAGACCATTAAAGAAATAAACTCCAATCTGGAAAGAATAGATAATTACAGAATACTCTTTGCAACAGCACCCGATGGTGTCGAAGTGTTGGATACGTTGGGGAACATTCTGGATGCTAATGATTCCCAGACGAAGCTTTTAGACTATTCTCAAAAGCACCTTTTAGGAAGCCAGTCTTCCGCCTATTTTTCCGAGGACAGTCGGAAATCTTTTGCCAGAAATCATTCTTTACTGCGGGAAAAGGGATATTGGGAGGGCGAGGTCGAACTTGTTACATCCAAAGGAGAGAAGGTTTCCGTCTGGAGGAAAGAAAAAGCCATTCATGATGAAAATCATAAATTTCTTGGCTCCATTGTCTACAACCGTGACATAACCAAGCGCAAGAGGACGGAAGAAGCATTGCGCCAAAGTGAATTAACGTTACGCAGCGTTTTCAAAGCGGCGCCCGTTGGCCTTTGCCTGATGAAAGACCGAATTTATCAGAGTGCCAACAAAGCCTGGTACGAAACCTTCGGCTATTCCGAAGCTGATATTATCGGAAAAACAACCAGGATGCTGTATGATAGCGAAGAAGAGTATGAACGGGTCGGACGAGAACTGTATACAAATCTCTCCGTATACGGTTCGGCTTCTATTCAAACCAGGCTCCGTCGGAAAGATGGTGTGTTTCGTGATGTTATCGTGACAGCCGGTCCTCTTCAAAAGGAAGATCTGTCTCTGGGAATAGTTGTCGCGATTGAGGATATAACCGACCGCAAACAAGCGGAAGATGCCTTGAAAAGATCGGAGCATTTATACCGGGTAATTTTTGAAAATACCGGTAATGCAAATGTTCTTTTACACGAAGATACAAAAATCATCCTGGCGAATTCCGAGTTTGAAACATTATCCGGCTATTCCAAAGAAGAAATCGAAGGGAAAAGAAGCTGGACTGAATTTTTTTTCGCAGATGATGTAACGCGGATGATGCAATACCATCAGCAGCGCAGAATGGGCAGCAGTGCCGTGCCGCGGAAATATGAATGCAATTTTAGAGATAAGCAGGGAAATATAAAGAATATTGCCATTAGCGTTGATATGATTCCCGGCACAACAGAAAGCATAGCTTCTCTTCATGATATAACCGAACGTAAACAAGCCGAAAAAACGCTTCAGGAATCACAACGAAGACTGGCCGATATAATCAATTTCCTTCCTGATGCAACACTTATCATTGATAAAGACGGGAAAATTATCGCCTGGAACAGGGCCATGGAAACCATGACCGGCATCAAGAAGGAAAGTATGCTCGGAAAGGGCAATTATGAATACTCTCTTCCCTTGTATGGTGAAAGAAGACCAACGCTGATTGATCTCGTTCTGCACCCCGACAGGGAAACGGAAAAAAAATATACAGCCATTCAGAGAGTGGGCGACATACTTTTTGGTGAAACCTTTGCACCAAAATTGCCGCACGGCGATGCTCATATATCCGCGACGGCTTCCGTTCTTCGCAATGAGAAAGGTGAGATTACCGCAGCCATTGAGTGCATCCGTGACAATACGGAACGGAAAAAATTAGAGGAACATTTAAAACGAGCCGAGAAAATGGAGTCGCTGGGGACTCTTGCCGGCGGGGTTGCCCATGACCTCAATAACGTCCTGGGGGTACTGGTTGGATATTCAGAGCTTATTCGGGAAGAACTGCCGGTAAAAAGCGCTTTGAGAAGATACGCTGATAGTTTACTTCAATCCAGTATGAAAGCGGCGGCAATAATTCAGGATCTTTTGACTTTAGCAAGGCGTGGTGTAAACATCTCGGAGATAGTCGACCTGAACAGGCTGGTTTTTGATTATCTCCGATCGCCGGAATTTGAGAAACTAAAATCTTATCATGCGCATGTGAAGATTTGGACAGAGCTTGAAGACGGGCTGCTAAATGTCAAAGGGTCACCGATACATCTGGTCAAGACGATAATGAACCTCGTTTCCAATGCCGCCGAGTCTATCTCCAATCAGGGAGAAATAACGATTAAAACGGCGAATCGCTACCTGGATAAACCTATCCACGGATACGACAGAATGCAGGAAGGGGATTACGCGTTACTTATGGTATCTGATACCGGCATCGGTATCTCCGCTAACGATCTCAGTAAAATTTTCGAGCCCTTTTATACCAAGAAAGTTATGGGAAGAAGCGGAACCGGATTGGGATTGGCTGTTGTCTGGGGAACCGTTATGGATCACAACGGTTACATCGACGTACAAAGTGAGGAGGGCAAGGGAACTACTTTTACCCTTTATTTTCCTGTGACCAGAGAAGAACCGGCAAAAATCGAAAAATCTATACCTGTTAATGCCTATAGAAGCAGAGGCGAATCTATTCTGGTAGTGGATGATGTAAGAGAACAGCGGGAACTGGCCATAAACATGTTGGAACGGCTGGGTTATCGAGTTGCAGCTGTTGCCGGCGGAGAAGAGGCGATAGAGTATCTCAAAAAAGAAAAAGCTGATCTCATAGTCCTGGATATGATTATGGACCCCGGAATTGACGGTATGGAAACGTATAGGAGAATAGTGGAAAAGCATCCCGGGCAGAAGGCAATAATTGTCAGTGGTTTTTCGGAAACTGACCGTGTCCGGAAGGCCCAGGAAATGGGAGCTGGAGCTTTTGTGCGCAAGCCGTATATTCTGGAGAAAATCGGTCTTGAAGTTAGAAAGGAATTGGATCGGAAATAGTCAAAGGCAATTGAACATTGCTTGAAAATATAATTAAAAGATTGTAAGATTAAAAAATAAAGCAAGGTTGAAGAAGACCAGATGATCGTCGGCAGAATTTATCTGCCGGAGGAAAGTCCGGGCTCCGCAGGGCAGGATGGTCGTTAACGGCGACCGGGGATGACCCCAGGGAAAGTGCCACAGAAAATATACCGCCCGAGGCTAATGCTTCGGGTAAGGGTGAAATGGCGAGGTAAGAGCTCACCGCCTTTCCGGCGACGGAAAGGGCATGGTAAACCCCATCCGGAGCAAGACCAAATAGGAGAACGTTTAAGAGCGGCCCGCTTGAAGTTCTCGGGTAGTGTCGCTTGAGGCGGCAGGTAACTGCTGTCCCAGATGAATGATCATCACCGTATGACGGGAGACCAGCATACGGAACAAAACCCGGCTTACAATCTTCTTTCTCTCATGAAAATAAAAAACCCCTCTGCAAATTGGCAGAGGGGTTTTTGTTTTAAGTCTAAATTACTTTATTTTGTTATACCTAAATCCTGTTCCGTTTTTATAATATCAATTGTAGTTTTGATCACGGTATCGGAGTTCAGAGAAATACTGTTAATGCCGCATTGTACCAAGAATCTGGCAAATTCAGGATAATCACTTGGTGCCTGCCCGCAAATACCGATTTTCTTACCCATTTTATTAGCTTCGGTAATAGCCTGACGGATTAATTCCTGTACGGCGGCATTTCTTTCATCAAAAATGTGGGAAATCAAGGCGGAGTCTCTATCCAAACCAAGGGTGAGCTGAGTAAGGTCATTCGAACCGATGGAGAAACCGTCAAATACTTTACCGAATTCCTTAATTAAGACAACGTTGCTTGGAATTTCGACCATCATATAAATTTCCAGGCCGTTTTTGCCCTGTACAAGCCCCTTGCTGGCCATGAGTTCAACAACATTTTTTCCTTCAGCAACTGTGCGGCAGAAAGGGATCATTAGTTTTACGTTGGTGAGACCCATTTCATCGCGGACTTTTAGCATTGCTGCGCATTCCAGCG
>JBDKVD010000091.1:0-5243 GCA_039679325.1 Smithella sp. | reverse complement strand
ATGGCCGATTTTCCTGTCGTTAATGAAATTTATGCCGAATTTTTCACACAGGAACCACCGGCGCGCTCAACAGGTGTAGTCAGCGCGCTGCCCAAAGGAGCTCCTTTGGAAATTGAAGCTATCGCAGTTAAAAGGTAGTGTGAATATCTATTACATTTCCAATTCAATGATGATACCGCGGCGGCTAGGAGGAGGCGACGCAGGCGTGGTTCGACAAGCTCACCATGACTGACTCAATTATAAGCCTGTCCTGAGCCTGCCGAAGGGCCAACAAAGGTAGCGCTTGATTTGGAAATGGAATAATTTATTTTTCCAGCTTATAGCGAAAAGAAGCAACTATATGCAAACGCTCCAGACCATAGTTGTAGGGCAGCGGATCAAAAGGTGCGGCTGCTCTGACGATCCCCAGCGACCCTTCATCCAGTAGAGACGAACCGGAAGAATTTACGAGATTTGTTGCAATTATGTTACCCCCGGCATCAAGGGACATCTTTACAACCGCTACCCCTTCCTCATTTTTTTCATAAGCTTTAACGGGGTATTCCCATATTTGCAAAATTTTTCTTTTGATTTTGTACAAATATGCAACATACTTGGAATCACTGCTGCCCAGATCAACCGTATCCTCCTTTAAGCTTCCGGTACTGATGCTCTGTGTTTCTTTGGGAGTTTTGGAATCGGGGGTTTTTTTAATTTCTTTTTTTACTTCTTTTTCTTTCTTTACTTCCTTTTCTTGTACCTTTTTCTCTTCCTTTTTCGGCTTGTCTTTCAATGGTTTGTCGGGTTGGATTTCCTTGATCTCGACGGTGAATATTTCCGCAGTTCTAACTTTATTGCGCAAATCAATCATGCCGGAGGCTGAAATCAGGGCAATATGACCGATAATGGATATGATAATCGGCCAATATATGACTTTTTTTGAACCCATAGTTGCTTCACCAAAATTTGCTTATATACGGCAATTCCACTAAAATCAACAGCATGATGTCGATAGGTATACGTCCGGAGTAAACATAGTGCGATAATTAATCGGCATTTTTCTGCGTTTAATTCAGTTCTGCTTGAAATTTCTTATCATGGATGTCTCCTGATTTTGTCAAGAAGCGGCGGAAATACTACGAAATATGAGATAAACAAACAGCCGAAAGGTGCCTCTTCCAAGGGCGGTGTTGGATTGTCCGGGAGTTAGATGGTCTCAAAATTATTGATCAGCTTTTGAACTGCATTATATAAGGCCAATCATCACCGTTTGGAAGATGAACTACTGCCGCATCCTGAATCTCGATACAGCGTTTCATGTTTTCATTGGATTCATGATATTTAATTCCGGGATGGCAGGCATAGCCGATGTCGCTTTCAGTGTAGCCCTCAAATGGAACCAACTTATATCCTAGATCATGAGCGATTTTAATAATATCATCTACCCTCTGCCCCTCTGCCGGTCTAATTGTCGTATAAAATACCGTTATCATTTCATGCCCTTCTTTTGACTGGTGTGCTTGTCCGTTATTATCAAAAGTAATTTTCAAACGATTCTAGCGATTTATTTCTTTTTTAACTATCGTACCAGAACGGGAAATGCTTGCATCAACGCGGCGAAGATGAAATGAACCCCCATAGCCACGATAAAGATCTGAAGAACACGGCCGATCGCTACGGCCCCGACTCTGCCCATAAGTTTGAGCAGTATGTCAGACCAGTGCAGGACAACCATCACGAAGATGAAGGCCACGGCGCTGGTGGCAACGCCATAAAGGCTGCCATGGCGATCAACGATTAGCATGACGGTGACGATGCTGCCGGGACCAACAAGCAAGGGGAATGCAATAGGGCTGACTGCCAGGGTGATCTCCCGCTCCGACACGGTTGCCGGATCCTGGTCATCTACAGCATGAGCTGGTCGTCGCGACTGGGCCATGATATTATAAATGCCGATCACCACAAGCAGCAATCCGCCGCCAAAGGTGAATTCCGCAATAGTGATATGAAATACGTCACGCATGACGTATTTTCCCACGACCGCGAAGGCCGAAATAATACAGAAGGCAACCAATCCAGCCAAGTGAAATACCCTGCGTTTCTCATGATCGGGTACCTCTTCGGCCAAACCAGCGAACAGCGGCAGGTTGCCCAAGGGATTGACAATGACGAAGATACTCACCACTGCCTGGGCAAAACCCGAAATATCAAAAAGGTTCATATTCATCGTTTCGCTCTATTTATGGAATCGACTCCATTTGTGTATACTCAGTTTGATAATCATATAAAAGACACCTCATAAGTATAGCAGAAAATGATCATTTCATCTGCGATACTTTGGTTAAGAGACTAATTCAAACCAAGCGGGTTCCATAAAAAATTGTACACGGTTTTTGATTTACATGCAAACGACGAAAACAGCCGGAGCGCCAAGCTATGAGCCAAGCCTGCACTGGGCATGCCGAAGGGCCGAACCCAAAGAATGGGGGATAGTCCATATGTGCTCCGTAGCGTGATGATCCCGAACGGGGGGGCGAATATACGGGCGCGACGCTGGATTATTTGTTTTCCTTGATATTTTCCAGAAGGCTTTTTATTTCTTCAAGTTCACGATGAATGACTTGTGATAATACGCTTGCCTTATACCCCATTATGATAAGTTTTACGGAGACCAAAAAAACACCGGCCTCCAACAATAGATCATGGGTGAAGCCGGTAAAAAATAGAGCCGCGGCAAAAAGAACAAATGTTATAATTATTACGATAATTGAGCCCAAATCAAAATACTTCATTTTATTACCTTAGTTTTTTAAATCAGGGGACATCCATGATAAGAAAAGTCAAGAGGAAAACGGAGATTTCCTTGCCCGATTCGCTTCAACGATAAACATCTTTGCGATGCCCAACTTTGACTACCCATACCGTAAGCTCCTGATCTTGAATGGAATATATAATTCTGTATGTGCCTTGGCGAATACGATACTTCTCTTGTCCCGTAAGTTTTTCATGGCCCGGCGGTCTCGGATCTTTCGCAAGCGTTTGAATGCGTAAGAGAATATTCTTTAAATCTTTTTTGGGGATTGAGCGAAGGTCTTTTTCAACGGATTTTTTAAAGAGGATTTTATATTCGCCCATCTTTTTTAAGCCTCTTAATCATAGCTTCATAGCTGATTAGTGGCTCTTTTGCTCTTTCTTCAAATGCTGCGATGTCTTCCGCGTCTTCTGCAAGAGACTCCCTAATAGCATCATTGACTAACTTTGATAAAGACTGAGCTGTTTCAACAGCCTTCAATCTAAGTGCTTTGTGTAATTCTGGGTCTAAATATACAGTCGCTCTCGTAGCCGCAGTTCTCATAATATTACCTCCTTAACGTTGTGTCACTATATCACCATAGCGTTATTATGGCAACTGTTTTATAGCGAACGCAGACATCAGCGGGAGGCGCAGCCCGCCGATCCGGTTCATGCGGTTGGGTGGTGTAGCGTGACTCATGCTTATCTCGACCCGTCTATCCCTGTTAGGATTGCTCCCACAATCGCCGGAGCACCAACCAACCCCATGGCTATTTTTTGAAAAACAAACCCTGCATGGTCCTGGGATAGGAGGAACCCGAGGTGGAGTAAGCCGATGGCAGTTACCACATTGACCACGCAGGTGAAAACTATTTGCGATTTAGGTGCGTGCATGGCTTGAAACATATGCGTGAGTAGTTTAATAGAAAGGCTGGAAATCAACCAACCTGCGATTACTGCAAGCACGGTTACAGTGCTGACATAGTTGTCCTTCAAAAAAAACGTGATGGAAATAGGCGGGAGACTATTGCCAATTACCGCTCCCCAGACGCCGGCAATCATTGCAGCAGAGATTTTGAGACGACTGCGATTGAAGCTTGAAGATATCGAAGAATACGTACCCGCCTTCTTGCTTGAATATGCGTCCACCCATGAGCCAATCAAGAAACCGCATATAAGAACAAGTCCGGCACCACCAATGTGCATAGCAGATGCCTTGAAACCATATCCTTTTTGAATCCATAGGACAAGCGGAGCCAGGGGGCCACTCATAACCATGGCCAAAAGCAGGAGAGGGGATCTATAGTCCTGGATACGAGGTGGAAATCCCTTCAAACCTATGTAAACACCCATCAAAAACGATACCAAACAAAGATAGGTGTATACGGCCGCAATGGCTATCATAATTGAACCGAAGGTATCGAGGTTTCAGCGGTCATATCTATAAGTTGCGTCCCTTTACGCCGATGGCGGCACCTACACACGTCATAACAATCCAGAGCCACCCCAAATCGGTGTCCATGGTCTTAGCGAAATGGTACAGACCCCACGAGATCAATGTGAAAAATGCACCACTGCTGACTGCAGTAGCAATCTTGTTCCGATCCCTTCCAGCAAACCCGTAACCGACGCAGGACCCTGCAAAGAGGGCACTAATCGTCAGACAAACACAAACTATTACAATCATAGACTTTACCTCAAGAACCTAACAGAGACATCAGCGGGGTAAAAGGGGACGCCCTTAAGTATTTAAGTTATCAAGAAGTTGATAGTTTTTCTCCTTCACAATCATTTCCCCCCGCTCAACCGAGTAGCTGACAGCCGGAATACTTATACTCAGCCGCCTGGCCAATTCCGCATAGGAAATCCCCAATTCGCGAGATGCCCAATAACAAAACAAGCTCCTTGCTTTTACTTTTGTCTTTTGCCTGCTTCTGGAAAAGATATCCTCCAGTTCGATACCGCATACCTCAGCCGCCCGCCTTGCCGTCTTATCCAGATCGTAACCCAAGCGTCTTAATTCATGACTACGTTCAAATTTTTCATCAGCCGCGGAAAGCAACGAATCCACAAAATCACCGTCGCCCAGTATCCGCTCATCACTCTTAATATGCTTATCCTTTAGATCACTTTTGGAAATCGCCGACCAACCACCCAGGCTCCGGATTAAGCCTCCTCCCGTCAGGTCATCGCGACGCCCCTGATGGATTCCTTCCGACACAAAATCATAATATTGGCTTCTTGCGCCTATATTCTGCTTCCCGAAATAGCTCAGGACATAGTCAACATCCTGCCAGTCTCTCTTTTTATTGCCCATCAGGGTCAAAGAAGAGGGGTCAGGTCTTGAAATGTCAGTTTCTTCCCTGGTTCTTTAATATCTTGCTGACAGTAGTATAATGAACCCCAAGATAATCGGCAATCTCCTTCATTTTATAACCGTGCTTGACATGTGCAGCGTGAATACGTTTATC
>JBDKVD010000090.1:0-8108 GCA_039679325.1 Smithella sp. | reverse complement strand
GATAAACGTATTCACGCTGCACATGTCAAGCACGGTTATAAAATGAAGGAGATTGCCGATTATCTTGGGGTTCATTATACTACTGTCAGCAAGATATTAAAGAACCAGGGAAGAAACTGACATTTCATTACCTGACCCCATTCTTCCTCCTGGAGATTCAACGACCCAAGACTTACGAAGTATTTTACCCTCGGCCATTCGCTTCTGTGCCCAATTTGAATTTCTCAAAAGTAGTTAGCAACGTCTACTTTCACGTTGATTATGACATAATTGAACAACGCTCGGATGGCTTTAGGATCTCTGTAACGAGCTCCCAGTCGAATGCGGCGATCGAGTGGGTAGCCGTTGGAATCACGGAGAAAATCATTGGAAAGCAAAAAGAGAGGTCAGACGCTGACAAGGAATAGTGCGAACGAAAAAACATTATCAAGGCGCTGAAGCCGATCGTGGCCCTGGCGGGCCACTCCGGCTTAGCTCGGCGTTGGCCACAAGGAATAGCTGAAATGAATGCAACAGCCATTAAAAAATATCCCATAAAATTAACCATGCGTGAGCGTGAAATAATTCAGACAGAAACATTCTATGATTCGGATTTTGCCAAATTTGCTATCGTGGATGGTAAAGCGATAAAAGTTGATTTATCACTTGATGAGATTGAAGAAATTCAAGGGTACGTTGCCGCAGCGGCAAACCATTCTAGCACTTCAAAACTACAAAAAGAACTTGATCGTTTATTTGACAAGTTTCAAAAATATTTAGATAAGCACATAGATGAAGATGAATAATCTGGCCAACATCAAATCAGTAGAGCCGATCGCTGCGCTACGGCTCACTTCGTCGTTCGCAACAAGGTAATGGAGAAATAATTATGTCACAATACAAAACAGTGTTGAATTTATTGGCATCTGTTATTTTTCTGATTATATGTTCATCTCTGACAGGCTGTGCAACGATAGCTGTTGAGCAGTTTATTCATCATCCAAAAACGAATGTTACTGATGAGTTGTCACCAGATAAAAAAGAATATTTAGGCATTTATTCCGGTATTGCAGTGATTAAGGATCGCAGCTACGCCCATATAGTCATTGTGCCTGATTGTGAAGAAATGCAATCCCTCAATCTGTTTTTACCAACAGAAAAGAATTATGATACTGAGGCAATAGTTCGTGTAGGTGGCTCCAATAAGGAGCAATTACTTTACGAAGATAAATATATCGGGCGATCTGTGAAAATTTTATCTTTACCGTTATCAGATGATATGAAAACCGAGATTGATAAAGGTACGATACCTATGCGGTCATCATTGCAGTGGTCAGGGCATCCTACCACTCTAATAATTCTATTTAAACAAGGAGATCTTTTTGGAAAAGGGGCTCAAAAAACTCTAATATACAGGATCGGTCCTGAAAATAATGATTTTTTACAGCGTTCTTTAACTGTTGATTGTAAAAACGGGCCTTGCGGAAATTGGCGATGTAAAAACAAAGAGAATAATGTTGGCGGCTATATGCTCAAGCCTTTTGCTGTGGTCTTTGATATCATAACTTTTCCTGTTCAGATACTTGTTATCACTCTTGCTTTGATAGTTGGAAGCGGAGGTCCGTAAAATGGATTTTCCAATTGATAGATTCGGGCTTTGTTGTGCTTACTGTTTAATAAATATGCTAACCTCTATATGGCCGTCGGTTGTCAAGCAAAAACCTCCCCTAAAGATCGGAAAGAGGAAAAAAATATCCGTCCCAAAAGATAATGAACCTTGACAAACGACCCTATGTACCGCTTGCGTCTTCCGTCGCGAGAGTCAGAACGCTAAAAGCGTCTGCACCAACCGGCTGATTTTTTCGTTTTGGTGTCAAATATTATCAAGGATAGAATATGATGAGAGTTATAATTTTAGTTTTGTGTTGTTTTATATTTTTTTTTAACAATGCCAATGCAGGAGTAATTTACAAATGTATTGACAGTGATGGAAACTCAACCTTCACAGATATACCGCAAGATGGGATGAAATGTGACTTAAAAAGTGACGATATAAATTCAGTGACAGCTGCTACAAATAAATTTGTAATGAAAGCAAGAGAATTCTTGAAACCGAAACCCGGCGTGGAAGATTTCGATGTCACTGTTGAAATTATGCATGAAAAAGGCAATATATATAATGTAATTGTAATGTTTAATCAGAATGCAAAGACTTCCCATAAGGTTGATGCTGAAGAAGCCTTCTTTTTTTCCGGTTATGTTGTGAAATATTTTGGTTTATCTAAAGGGTTCTCTGGCTTTAGTATTCATGGAACAAAATATGGAAAAAACGAAATAAAATATTCTTTAGTTCTTAATAAAACAGGTAATAATCTAAAACAGAATGATTATTTTAACAGCAATATACGACCAGAATTCATATTATCAGGCAAATAAACACATTTGGGTAAGGAGAAGTTTTTCTCTTCCCCACATATAAGGGGCACATATAAGGGGTCGAATCTTTATTCTTGACAATTACTCTCCGAGAAACTTAAACAGTCATTACTACTGCTCTAAAGGCAAGTTGTGTCCCAATTTATTTTGTTCCTGACGGAAATGTTTTTGATCAATTCTAAAGCTTGCGAAAAGCGTTAGCCTCTGATCAGCATGTTTTATACACTTTATTATGGTTGATAACTCATAATGTAAACTTGAAATTGTATATGGGAGAGATGCGACTCGATGGTTAAGAGGAAAAAATCTGTTTCTTCAAACGAGTGTTTAAAATTAAAAAATGAAATGATTGTAGATAAAGTAAGCGATATTATCCGCAACCATCCAGATGATTTTGTTTCCAAATTGGAGGAATTTGGCTTTGAGTATTATGAAGAAGAGGATTTTGACGCAATTGAGGAAAATGCAGCAAAGCCGGAGAACCGGAATCAGCAGGATTTAATCGATTATTTTGAAAACGGCACAGAGGTATCTGAAAAGATATTCAATATTTATTCAGCTGAAAAATGCGCAGATCATCCCAACTATCCATTATTGCGAAGATACTTTAAAGAAGCCAATCAAAACCTGAAAGCGTTGCTCCTGTATGGCCTTGATCATTATCCCGGCAGAATCGACCTGTTATCTGATCTGGCATTCTTCCATGAATTTGAAAATATTCTTAATATTCTAATCACTTATTACACCGCTGCCTGTCTGATGCAAGAAAATATAGAGACATTCACGGCATTAGTGGAAGATTTTTACTATGCTACATGTCCAGATGGCTATGATGCTTTATATGCCCTTCGTGATTTACTGCCCATGGGAACAAAAAAAAGATCAATAATTGACTTTCTTATCGAAACAAAGGAAGAAAAAGAACCATGTAAAACAGATTTCAATTGAAATCTGCATTAACCCGCGACATAGAACATAGGAAAACAGTTAACTTTTTAACTTTCTGCGGCTAATCAAGGAATAAAAGTGCCGTTTATTTTACAATAAGTTCATTTTTTAACGTTGTCGGTTTCTATTTTTTTTCTATCGAGAGATATTGTCGGCCAAATCTCTTTGTTCCTTGCCGGAAGCTTCTTCGATAAATTATAAAGCTCGCTGCAGGCGACTTCAGAACTCATCTCCGACTCAAACACTTGAAATCAATTACCTATCTGTTAATTAAATTTATTGGTAAAACACTTCCAATGGCCGCACCTATCTGGGCGACAGGCCGGAATAGGCGAGAATAGACCTGATTTTCATTTCCCTTGACCCACATTTTTCCTTTGATTTTTCCAATTTTTCTAAAAATTATCCAAATTTCCCAAAATTTCCCAAAATTTCCTCAAAATTCTAAAAATTCCTAAAATTTTTTAAATTTTCTAAAAATTCCCAAAATTTTTCCAAATTCCTCGCAATTTTCTTTTTTTTCTAAAAAACAGTTCGTTTTTAAAATATTTCCAACATGGACTCAGTTTTTCATTGACAAACAATTGCAATTTGTCTATATGTTTTACCCGTGAAAGCAAATTCTTATCATTAAAGAGGATAAAAACTATGGAGAGTTACTTTTTGGGATCAGTCAAGTTATTACCTGTAGTTTATGGAGTCACCGCCGGTATATCATTTATGGTGGCGGGAATCATTAAGGGCCTTTTTGCCGCAGTTAGTATGCGATCAGCCAGGGGCCGGGCCGAAGCGGAAAACGAGGGTTAATCAGGCCGAATATCGACATTCTCTTATATTTTTTTGTCGATAATAATCATGGTTTGTCTCGTGCCAGCTACCGTATCCTTGTGAATTGGCTTAGGCGCTTTTATCTCAATTTCGATCCAAAAACATGTGCAGCTATTTTTTGTGGCCTGCTTGTTTAATAATTTTCCCATTGCCTTTATCACCGCGGGTATAATTCTGGAAGCCGGCGTTTATTATATTTTTTAATGCGGCAATACGTCCGCAAAGGTCAACCCCCGGTCAGATTGACCGGATTATCGGTTCATTTACAACGGCTTTTTCCCCCTCCGTGCCTTTGTATTTGTTTATTTACCGCGCATGGGCGCAAGAAGCCTGCAAATTAACATGACATGATCCCATTCCCGGCGTAGTCATCATCATACAAACCTTCAGTTTGTGTGTACTTCCATTCCCAACAAAGGCGACATAAACCCGGAAGGGTAAAATCAGTTACAACGCATTATTCCTGGATAGATGCGTGACGGAGGGGTCTGCTTGAATTCTGTTAAAGATACTTGAAAAACAATAGCAATTTGCTTTAACGTCTTCGCCGTTAAAGCAAATTAAAATTATAACGTATTATTTAAGGATGAAAAACATGGAAAATTGCTTTTGGGGATCAATCAATTTGTTGCCGTTAGTTTATGGCATCACAGCCGGTATATCCTTTATGGTAGCCGGGATCATTAAGGGGCTTTTTGCTGTGGTTAGTATGCGTTCAGCAAGGGGCCGAGCCGAAACGGAAAGTGAGGGCTGATTATGCAGAATCTCGACATCCTCTACCTTTTTCAGGGAATTGCTACAATGGTAGCGTCCGAACCGACCATCGCCATTGCCCGAATCGTACTGATCGGCTTGGGAATCCTCTTTGTATTTCTGGGCGTCAAAGGAACCCTTGAGCCCCTCATCATGATTCCCATGGGAGTTGGCATGGCCTCCGTAAACGCAGGTGTTCTGTTTCTTTCAGCATCAACGATGGGTACGATCTTTATCGATCCGATGGCAAGCGATGTTACAAAGCTAATGGATGTTCTGCAGATCAATTTCCTGCAGCCTATTTATACCTTTACTTTCAGCAACGGTCTCATCGCCTGCCTTGTCTTCATGGGGATCGGGGTCATTACGGACATCGGCTACATGCTGATATCACCATTCAAAAGCATGGCTATCGCCGTTTGCGCTGAATTAGGAACAGTTCTTACTTTTCCGATAGCCGTTGCCATGGGCCTTAATTATAAGGAAGCGGCGTCGATTGCGATGGTCGGAGGAGCGGACGGCCCGATGGTCCTTTATACATCCCTGATGCTCGCCAAGGATCTTTTCGTTCCGATTACCATCGTCGCCTATCTCTACTTGAGCCTGACCTATGCGGGCTATCCCTATTTGGTCCGCCTCCTGATTCCCAAAGAGCTGCGCGGAATCAAGATGGATTTGACTAAAATTCCCAATGTTTCTAAAACAGAAAAGATTGCGTTTGCCATCATAACAAACACAATCCTTTGCCTGCTCTTCCCCGTAGCGGCGCCCCTCTTTATGTCTTTTTTTGTAGGTGTGATCATCAAAGAGTCGGAGGTAACCCGCGTTGTCGAATTCATGGAATCTACAGTTCTTTACGGTTCAACTTTCTTTCTCGGTCTGCTGCTGGGCGTTCTGTGCGAAGCAAGCACCATTCTCAACGCCAAGGTGTTGATCCTGTTGGTTCTGGGAATAACATCCCTGGTGATCTCCGGAATCGGGGGTATCATCGGCGGGTATCTCGTGTATTTTGCGACCGGCCGGAAATACAACCCTGTCATCGGTATCGCCGGGGTGTCTTGTGTACCAACGACGGCTAAGGTTGCCCAGAAGGAAGCCTTCGCCGTCAATAAGAGAGCGATGATTATTCCCTATGCCATGGGCGCCAATATCAGCGGCGTCATAACCTCGGCCATTCTTGCCGCAATCTACGTGACATTGCTTCGATGAACCGCATCAGAGAGAAAAAAAACCATTGGATCGGCGGCGGTATAGCCGCCTTTTCCGGTGTTATCCTGGTAAAACTCGTGGCGCCTGATCTTAGCGGACCCTGGCAGCAGGCGCTTCAGGTGGCCGGGTATGTGCTCGTAATCGCCGGACTCCTGATTATTGCTTGTGCAACCCGTCGGCAGGAGGAGGAAGCATTCATTGATGCACCGGAGAAATCAAAGCAAAAAAATAAACCGATTTATTTCAGGAGAATGCCGTGAAGGGGTTTTCCTTATTCAATGTCTTGATTTCTTTTGCCTTCTTCCTTTTGATTTCGTTTGTGCCGAACCTTGCCCTGGCCTCCACTCCGGAGGGAGTTGTTCTGGGGCAGATTTTGCCGATCTGGAGCATCCTGCCCTTCATCGGCATTCTTTTGTCCATCGCCCTGTTTCCCCTTGCCGCTCCGCACTTTTGGCATGATCACTTCGGGAAGGTCGCGGCTTTTTGGGCTCTCGCTTTCGCCCTGCCTTTTTTGTGGGTTCACGGAGTTGTTGCCCGGCACGAGATTCTTCATATCATCCTCATCGATTATATACCTTTTATCATTCTGCTCTGGGGATTGTTCACAATTTCCGGCGGCATTGTTGTCAAAGGATCTTTGCAGGGGACGCCCATCGTGAATTCAGCTCTACTGCTGATAGGCACCTTCCTGGCCTCCTGGGTGGGAACAACGGGGGCCTCCATGGTGATGATCCGGCCTGTCCTTCGGGCCAATTCGGGACGAGTAAGAAAAGCGCATGTCATCTGCTTTTTCATCTTTTTAGTTTCCAATATCGGCGGGGCTCTGACGCCCCTGGGAGATCCCCCGCTATTTCTCGGCTTTCTCCATAATGTACCGTTTTTCTGGGTGACGAGGAGCATTCTTCCACATTTATTGGTCGCGGCGGCTATTATATTGTTAGTCTTCTATGCCCTGGATAATTACTTTTATCACCGTGAAGAGAACCTGCACGTAGTTACAAAAGAGGAAAAGGTCCCCCTGCGCATCGACGGACTCCATAACCTGATTCTCCTTGCGGGAGTGGTCGGCATCATCCTGGTGAGCGGCTACTGGCATCCGGGAGAGCTAAGTTTGTTGGGAGTCAGCGTGGCTTATCAGAATCTTCTCCGGGACGGGGTTATTTTGATATTGGGCCTGATTTCCCTGAAAACAACAGCTAACGCTTTGCGGGTGGAAAACGATTTCAGTTGGGGGCCGATTTTGGAAGTGGCCAAGCTCTTTGCCGGAATATTTATCGCCATCATTCCCGCGCTGGCGATTCTCAAAGCAGGAAGCACGGGAGCGCTTGCCGGTCTGGTCAATGCGGTTCAATCGCCGGCGTCTTTTTTCTGGGCATCCGGCTCTCTCTCCTCTTTTCTGGATAATGCCCCCACTTATTTGACCTTCTTCAATATGGCCTTAGGCAAGGTCGGTCTGACGGAGGCACAGGTTCCCGCAGCGTTGGCGGCAGGCGCTGCTACAGCCAGCCCGGTTTTTATCAGCTATCTCCAAGCCATCTCCGCGGGTGCAGTCTTTATGGGGGCAAATAGTTATATTGGCAATGCTCCCAATTTCATGGTAAAATCCATCGCCGAAGAGGCGGGAGTCAACATGCCGAGTTTCTTCGGGTACATGTTTAAATATTCGATTCCGGTTTTGATTCCGGTCTTTATCATCGTCACTTTCATTTTCTTTTAACGGGAATTTGACGGGAAGAGTTTTCGGGACGCAGGAGGAAGACAAAGATGTCCACAACCTATACGGAAATCATGGTTAAAGGAGAGCCCGCGTTGATCAAAGGCTTTGTCATTGGTTTTCTGGAAGGCCTCGGGGATAAGGGGGATACCTTCGTTGAAGAAGAATGCCTGATAGAAGAAGACAGTCCTCTGAGCATGATCCTGCATTTCTTTACAGGACATCCCCACCTGGTTCCGGT
>JBDKVD010000089.1:0-9873 GCA_039679325.1 Smithella sp. | reverse complement strand
TTATTTCTTTATTAAACCAAACTCCTGCAGCATTTTTTCCGAGCTTGTCCAATCCTTTTTCACACGGACAAAAAGTTTCAGAAACACTTTCGCGCCGAATAGTTTTTCCATTTCCAGCCTGGCCTCGGTGCCGATTTTTTTCAGCATCGCTCCTTTTTTCCCGATCATTATTGCTTTTTGTGATTCCTTTTCCACGGTTATCGTAGCATTGATGCGGATTAAATTCTTTTCTTCATCTTCTTTGAAGGAGTCAATTTCCACGGCAGTGGCGTACGGAATTTCCTGCGCGGTAAGCAGCATTATTTTCTCCCGAATAAATTCGGCGGCAATAAACCTTTCCGAGGCATCGGTAAATTCCTCTTCGGCAAAATACTGCGGCCCTTCCGGAAGATTGTTTTTAATCGTCTCCAGCAAATCATCGATGCCGTCGCCTTTTACTGCGGAAACGGGAATAATTTCCTTATAATTGTAAAGGGTACGGAACTTATCGATGAGCGGCAGAAGCATCTGTTTGTCAACAAGGTCAATTTTATTGATTACCAGAAAGACCGGAATCTTAATTTCGGCCAGCCCTTCAATCAGAAACATATCCTGGGGATGAACATTGCTGTGGGCATCGACCAGCATGAGCAGTATATCGGCGTCGCCGAATGTATCCCTTGCCGTCTTGACCATGACGCGATTCATGGGTGTTGTGGCTTTGTGAATTCCCGGCGTATCCAGAAAGATAAGCTGGGCATCGGGCAGATTCTTAATGCCTGTAATCTTATTTCGAGTCGTTTGCGGTTTATTGGCGATTATGGAAATTTTTTCGCCGATAATGGCATTGAATAATGTTGACTTCCCTACATTCGGACGGCCGATGATACCAATAAATCCGGATCTGAACATTTTGTCTGTCTCCTGTGGCCTTAATGACGACCTCGTAAAAATGCCGGATGCTGCGTTGCGCTTCATTCTTCCCCGTGTCAAGCACGGGGCAGGCTACCTGCGGCGTACGCTAAGCACGCCTCATTCCTCAGAATTTGCGCGCCTTGCCTGCGACTTTTTTACGAGGTCGTCTTAAAATTGTTACTTTCACAACTTTCTACGAGTTCATCAAGGTTGTTTTTCTCTAAATAATTCCAGAAATTGATGTGGTTAAGATGCTTCCCTGATCAGCGACGACTGAAATTAATCCGCGTTTTTGTTCCACTGATGTTATTACCTTAATATCCGTCTGCGGGCAAAGCTTTTTTATTGCGGTGATGTTGCTGTTTTGCCACCCACGAAAACTGGAAACATCATGATTGTGCAATTCAAAGCGGATTTCCCTGGTTTCAGCAGGAAGCTGATCCAAAAGCTTTATGGTCCGTTCGTAATAAACTGCCGCCAGCACCAGGCCGCCAAAGGCCGGATGCAACGGCCCCGCCAGCACAGCACCATCCTTTTCCATTTCTTTTGTCCATTGGAGTCCGACTCGAATTACACGAATTCCGGCGGCGGATAATTTTTCCCAGGCCAGGGCGCAAAGACTTACGGCTTCAGTCAACGGCAGCGGCCGGTAGTTTCCCCGGGCAAATTCATCAGCCAGAGCCGTACCACTGAAAACAACGACAGGGTGAATGCGAACCATGTCCGGTTTCAGTTCAACAGTTTTTTCCAGAGAATAGACAAATCCGTCTTTGTCATCTTTGGGCAGGCCGGCCATCAGATGCAGGCTTGTTTGAAAATTACTTTCCTTCAAGAGCGTTACGGCCTTTATCGTGTCGGCGGAGCTATGGCCCCTTTGTGCAAATTGCAGAACATCATCAACAAAGGACTGGGCACCTATTTCTACGGTTGTGACGTTGTATTTTCTAAGATCGGACAGAACATCACCGTCAATGTAATCCGGTCTTGTTGAGACTCTGAGGGAATGAACAAGACCGGCCCGAATGTAGGCTTGGGCCCAGGAAAGAAGATTCTGCTGATACTTTTTGTCAATGCCCGTAAAATTCCCGCCGTAAAAGGCGATTTCGACGGGTCGGGATTTATCCCTGTTCCAGGCAAGGCAGGAATTAACCTCATTTTCAAAATATTCTTTGTTAATTTCCTGCGGGTAATTACCGGCGGTAATCTTCTCGTTGCAGAAGATGCATTGATGCGGGCAGCCGCTGTTCATAATGAATATCGGGATAATAAAAGGCGAGCCCGCAGTTTTGGGAAGATGATTATTCTTTGTCATCGTAAAAGTCATAAAATTAGCAATTACCAGACGACCTCGTAAAATGGTCGCAGGCAAGGCGCGCGAATCATGAGGAATGAGGAGTACTTAGCGTACGCCGCATAGCCTGCCCCGTGCTTGACACGGGGAGGGATTAAGCACATCAGGCATACGCCGGATTCACTTAGCATCCGGCCTTTTTACGAGGTCGTCATTCTTTGTCATCGTGCAGTTCCTGCCATGCCTTTTGCGCCGCCTGCTTTTCGGCCTCCTTTTTGCTTTTACCGCTGCCGAACTGTATTACCCGGTCGACAATAGTTACTTCCACTTCGAATATTTTCGCATGGTCGGGGCCGCTGGAATCAATAATTCTGTATACCGGTGCGGTCTTATATGCTTTTTGGCAAAACTCCTGCAGTGCAGTTTTGTAGTCGAGATGATGCTGAAGATGTAAACTTTCGTCACTTAAAAGTGAGCCCATCAATTTTTTTAAAATTGCTCTTGTTCTGGAAAAACCGGAATCGAGGTATATTGCGGCAATGACCGCCTCAAAGGCATTGGCTAAAAGAGAATCTTTAGAGCGGCCGCCGGAAATTTCTTCTCCCCTTCCCAAAAGCAGGCAGTTGCCAATATCCAGCCTGCGCGCCAGTTCAGCCAAAGGCTTTTCATTAACAACGGCGGCGCGAATTTTAGAAAGAGTGCCTTCGGTAAAATCAGAATATTGTTTAATAAGCAGGTCGCTTATGCAAAGCCCCAAAACGGAATCTCCCAGGAATTCGTATCTTTCATTGTCGGCCACCGCAAGCTGCGGATTTTCATTAACATACGAACGATGAGTGAGGGCTGTTTCCAACCTTGTTATATCGCGAAAACTGTAGGAAAGCTTTTTTTCCAATTCGCTGAGAATTTCCATTCTGTTTTGATCAGGTAACAATTTATCCATAAAATTTTCCCGCAATATATTTTCCTGCCCGTACCGTTGCGATTTTATTAATTGAAGAAGAAAACTTTTCATCAAGCAAAAACGGCAGATAGTTTTGTGAAAATCCCTTCAGCAGTCCTGTTTTTTTATCTTTCGTACTTTCCACAAGTACCCGGAGAGGTTTTCCTGAAAAGCGTAATGCAAATTTTTCCCGTTTCTGCGCACTTAATTTCCTCAAAACAGCAGCCCGTTCTTTTTTTATTTTATCCGGTACCTGGGGCTGAAATTTTTGCGCCGCTGTTCCCGGTCTTGCAGAATAAGGGAAAACATGAAGATAAGCTATCGGTAAACATTCCAGCAAATTAAAAGTATTTTCAAACTGCTCGTCACTTTCGGAGGGAAATCCTACCATGACGTCCACGCCGATTGCAATATCGCTGATTGTAGAATAGACCTTTTCAATGAGATCCCGGAAAAAAATAGTATCATAATCTCTCTTCATTAATTGAAGAATTTTGTCGTCGCCGCTTTGCAGCGGAATGTGCAGATGCGGACAAAGCAACTCGCCGTCTTTAATAATATTCAGCAAATCAGTTGTTATTTCATTCGGTTCGATGGAACTCAGCCGGATTCTCGTATCCAGGTTCAGTTCGCACATCTTTTGTAAAATGCGGGAAATATCCGTAGCCGGCTGGAGATCATGTCCGTAAAGGCCCATGTGGATTCCGGTAAGAACAATTTCCTTGTAACCTTCCCGTTCTAATTTATTTACAGCCGACAATACATCCTCGGACGCCATACTCCGGCTATGGCCGCGGGCAAAGGGTACAATGCAATAGCTGCAAAACGAATTGCATCCATCCTGAATTTTCAGAAATGCCCGCGTCCTGTCGCCAAATGAGGCGAGCGGCATATTACAAAATTCTTTCTGCCGGAATAGATCACCGCTGAGAACGCAGGGGGAGGCATCTGCATTGTTCTGCATAAGTTCGATTATCTGATGTTTCAGGCTGTTGCCGATGACCATACTTACACCATCCAACATCGCAACGTCACGGGGGGCAATCTGTGCATAGCACCCGGTGACTATAATTTTTGCCTGTGGATTCATCCTGTGCGCCCTGCGGATAAGCTGGCGGGATTGAAAATCGGAAAATGCAGTAACAGTACAGGTATTTATGATGTAAACATCGGCAATGGAATTGAAAGGAACCACTGAAAAATTCTTCTTTTGCAATTCTTCTTCCAGAGCTGCGGATTCGTATCTATTTACCTTGCAGCCTAAAGTCGCGATCCCCACTTTGCAGCAGGGCTCTGTCGTTAAGTCAGGTTTTGTTGGCGGAATTGCCGATTTATCAGATGTTTTGTTCAATTTGATTCCCGATGATGGTTTTGCCGGGAATCTAGACGGCGGATCAGAGTTTGTCAAGTTATTCCATTTCTAAATCAATGATGATACCGCGGCGGCTAGGAGGAGGCGACGAGGCGTGGTTCGACAAGCTCACCATGATTGATTATCATATTTAAGCCTGTCCTGAGCCTGCCGAAGGGCCAACAAAGGTAGCGCTTGATTTAGAAATGGAATTAAACAAAATATGGCTTTTAGAAAAAATTTGAGGTATCTTCCAATCAGCAATAAAGGAACGGGAGGTAATTTTATGGAGTTGATTTCTGGATTTTTCACGGAAAATCCAACTATTTTTAAAGTAACAGTAGGCATTGTCCTGGTCGTCATTGCCTATCTTGTTTTCAAGCAATTCCTCAAACTATCACTGGTTATTTTCCTGATCGCAGCTGCCGGCTTCGGCTATCATTACTATAACCAGCCCCAAAAAATATCCGAAGACGTTCAAAAAGTAAAATCGGGCGTGGAAAAGAGTAAAAATTTCTATAAAGATTCCAAGGATTTGATCCAAAAATCCGCCCGTCTGCCCGGAGAAGTCAATAAATTGTTGAAGGGTGAAGAAAATAAAGCGGAAAAGTAATTTTTTCGAACACTGCACGATTCTAATATTTATGTAACATCTTGAATTCTTACTATGTCTAACCTGCCCAGAATTTTCAGTTGGAAACTCATTTTTCTGTCTGCCCTCTTGATAGTTATGATTGTTATATTTTTGCGGACGCCGAAGCCCTGTCAGGAGACCGTAACTTATCGTATCGGCACAGTTGACGAGAGGTTTGGTCTTACCCGCGAGCAATTTGCATCAGCGGTAAAAATAGCGGTGGATATGTGGAAAAAACCATTAGACAGGGAGCTCTTCCGGGAAGATACCCACGGGGAAATAGAAATCAACCTTATTTATGATTACCGGCAGGAAGCATCGGATAAATTGAAGATACTCAACTACAAAATTGATAATACAAAGACTGCTTACGATGATCTGAAAGGCCGCCTGGATAATTTGAAGACGGAATATGACCAAAGAAACTCCACTCTGGCCAGTGATTTAAATCTGTATAATTCACGCATCAATACATTAAATACAGACATTGAATATTGGAACAGGCACGGTGGAATTACCTCCGATTTACATAAAAAGCTGATGCAGGAGAAAGACGAGCTGGAGTCTTGGCGGGAAAAATTGAAGGTACAGCAGGATGATCTGCATCGACTGGCGGATACAATTCAAAGTATGGTTGTCGTCGTTAATGAGATCGCCGCCAAAATCAACCTTGATGCAGTTAATTACCAGAATACGGGCAATGCTCTGGGACAGGAATTTTGTGAAGGATATTATGAGAGAAAAAAAGGCAAACAAACGATAAACATTTATCAGTTTGACAACGAGTATCGGCTGGTGCGTGTCCTGGCTCACGAGTTTGGTCACGCTTTAGGGCTTAATCACAGCACCGATTCTCAGGCTGTAATGCATCGGTTAATTCAATCCGACGCCATCGAACTTTCCCCGGACGATATAACGGCCCTGCAGAAGAGATGTAGCGGTAATTAAAGCAAATTGATTTCCATCGCGCGTACGGGGCAGGCGGATACGCAAAGCTCACAACCGGTGCATTTTTCCGCATCAAATAAAACTTTCATAGTTTGTTTTTCGAACGACAGAGCTCCGGTAGGACAAAATGCAGTACAAGCGCCGCAATGGACGCACTTATCTACATTTTGACTGACACTTTTTGACAGAGGCTCGACTTTGAGCCCTTTTTCTTTTAAAAAACGGATACCCCGGTCAAAATTTTCTTTTAGCCCGGTAAGTTCCAGGACTATAACACCTTCCCGGCGCGGAAATATCCTTGCTTTGAGAATATTGAAAACCAGATCATATTGTTTAACAAGCTGACAGATTATTGGTTGCTGAACAATATCCGGTGTATAACGAATAACTATTTTTTTCGAATACATAGATAATATTTCTAACCTTATGAATTGACGGCATGTTAAGGGATAGGCCGGATATTGTCAAGGCAATTTATGCTGTCAGGACAGGATTTACTTACGTACCGACAATTATTGGTCTTCATCTTTTTTGGTCTTCTCAGCATCCAAATTCCCCGAAAAAGCTTCGAACATAGATTTAAAGGGTAAAAGGCTATTTAAGGTTTGCGGACTTACCTGGGAATAGGTTGTACTCAAATCAAGCCATTTTTGATATTGATCATCGGCCATGTTCCGAAACAATAGATAGTTTTTAACAATCTGCTCCAGATATTTTTCAAAGAATTCACTCAAAACCGTTTCCCCATATTGAATAATCAAATAGAGCATTGGATTCGGCAAGAGATAATTCTTTTTACGGGCCTCTTCCAGAACAATTTGGGTCAGAATTGCCGCGGTTACATCTTCACCGGTCTTCGCATCCACTACAACTATTTGTCTTCCCTGCCGAATAATGTTGGTTACATAATCAAGCGTCACATAAATACTCTTTTCCGTGTCGTAGAGACGGCGGTTGGTGTACTTTTTCAATAGCAGTTTATTATCCATTTTATACTCCCGGGACTTTAGTAAATCTTTTCAATAAATATTGCAACACAAAATAATATTATTATGTTTATCATATAAATCATAAGAAACCTTGCTCATATATCATTAAGTAACTATAAATATAGATTTTTTATAATTTTAAAATTTCATCTACAACGTTAACCATAATTTATTGCATTGCAACATTTTCCTTGACATTCACAATAAACGTTTATAATATACACCAGCAATGCAGAAAATAAAAAGGGGGAATAAGTAATGGAAAACAAGATAATCGGCAAGCGGATCCTTGATTTTCACAAATCAACATTTGATAGTACTTTTAACTCTTTAACTATTTTGCAGCAGCAAATGGAAAAGATGGTTCACAATTTCGTACAGCAGTCGGCGTGGTTCCCTGCAGAAGGCAAGGCGGCCATTAATGAGTGGGAGAATATCTGTGATAAAGGGCGCTGCGATTTTAAGGAAGCGGTAGATAACAGTTTCAAACAGTGGGAAGAGTATTTTGCTGCCGGCGAATCCGGTTCGTCCGGTGAATCCGCCTCAGAAGCCGCGGCCAAAGCAGACAAAACAAAAATGTCAAAAGCAACAATATGACAGGGCTATAAAAATGGAACCAAGAATGATTACCAAACAGATGATTGATTTTAATAAAGCTGCTTTTGACAATGCTTTCGACACCATCACTATTTCTCTATACTATTCGGAAAAAATAGTGAGGTTTCTCTGGGAAAAGGCCCGCCTTTTTTCCCCGGAAGGAGAAAGAGTGACTATTGAGTGCTTGGAAGCATGCAAGAGAAGCAGAAAAGATTTCAAAGATTCTGTTGACGACAGTTTTAATGCATTTGAGCATTTTATTGTCGATTTGACTAACGCAACCGGTTTTTTTGTTGATACGCTGGTGGAATGCACGGATCAACCTGTAACGGAAGATACCGACAAATCTATTCAGACAGAGGCGGTTATCACAGAAGAAGCTGAAATACCGGATGATTTAGCCAAAGAAAGGACACTCGAAGGTGCCGCCGGCACTAAGACTGTACGCAAATCGGTTAGACGATTAAAAAAAATAAAAAACGAAAATCAGGAGGAAGAAAATGGAACCGAAGCAAATCGTAAAGCAGATGATTGATTTTAGCAAGACAGCGTTTGATAATTCTTTTGAAGCCATGGCTGTATTGCAGGATCAAACAGAAAAAATGGTTAATGCCTTTATTGAACAAAGCGCTGTGATGCCGGAAGAAGGCAAAAAAGCCGTTTCTGAATGGATTAAGAGTTACAAGAAAGGCCGTAATGACCTTAAAGCGGCTGCCGATGAAAATTTCAAAAAAGTTGAATCATTTTTCACGACCGGCCAATAATCGTTCAACATTACCACCCTGTTCTTAACTATGCGGAAGGACAGGGTGGTATTTTCATGATAAAAATTCTTTCAGGAAACTGAACGGATTTTGATTCAATGCTTTAAATTGTACTTTTTCAACTTATAGCGCAGCATCCGCTCCGACATACCCAGAATTTCCGCAGCTTTCGTCTGGTTGTCGGCAGCTTTGCTCATAGCTTCTTCGATTAACTGTTTTTCCAGACTTTCCAGCGAATCGCGCAGTGTACCGGATGCTTTTTTATCCGCAGCTCCGGAAAGCGCTGATGATTTAAACGGCAAATCATCAGTCGTAATGTATTCATCGCGTGTGATCACCACAGCCCGCTCCAGGATATTGAGCAGTTCCCTGACGTTGCCGGGATAATCATATTTTAAGAGCAGATCGCGCGCCTCTGCAGTTAAGCCTTTAGTATTTTTACCATTTTCTTTAGAGATTTTTTCCACGAAATGATCGATTAAAAGGGGCAAGTCTTCTTTTCTTTCCCGCAAAGGAGGCAAAATCATAGTAACAACTTTAAGCCGATAAAAAAGATCTTCGCGAAAATTACCTTCTTTTACCTGCATTTCCAGATCACGATTAGTTGCACTGATGATTCTAACATCGACGTGTATATTCACATTGCTGCCTAAACGCTGAATCTCTCTTTCCTGAAGAAAACGCAGCAGTTTAACCTGAACCGTGGGACTTAATTCTCCTATTTCATCGAGGAAAAGAGTGCCGCCGTCCGCCTCTTCAAACCGGCCGATGCGTCGGGAAGTGGCCCCGGTGAAAGATCCTTTTTCATGGCCGAACAATTCACTTTCCAATAAATTTTCATGCAGAGCACCACAATTCACCACAATAACCGGTTTGGCGGCTCGGGGGCTCAATTGGTGGATTAGTCTGGCCAGCAGTTCCTTTCCCGTGCCGCTTTCTCCCTGAATTAAAACGGACGCCTGACTTGCGGCCACCCGGCTGGCCATACTGATCAATTCCGCCATCTGCGGACTTTTATAAATAATTTTCTCGGTGGTAATTCCTTTTTGTCCCAGCTCTTCTTTCAGCAGTTCATTTTCGCGGATCAGTTTTCTTCTGTCTACCACCCGGTCAAGAATTAACAGCACTTCTTCCAGATCAACAGGTTTGGTGATGTAATCAATGGCTCCGATTTTTATGGCTTCCACCGCTGTTTCAATTGTTCCGAAGGCGGTAATAATAACGACATCGACTTCCGGATTGATGCGTTTTACTTCTTTGAGCACCTGCATTCCGTCCATGCCGGGCATTTTGTAGTCCAGCAGAATCAAGTCGAAATGGCCGCTTTGAACCAGTTGGACGGCGGTTTCACCGTTTTCCGCCTCCGATAGTGAATGACCTTTGGAACGCAGAAAATCCCGCAACAGTTCTCTTTGAGACTTTTCATCATCAGTAATAAGAATGCTTAATTTTCGCATTAAAA
>JBDKVD010000088.1:0-3024 GCA_039679325.1 Smithella sp. | reverse complement strand
CAACATGTCCCTGCACATAGCCTCACGCGGCTATGTCCTGGAAACCGGCCGCATCGTCCTTTCCGGCACGGGAAAAGAACTCACGGGAAATCCGAAGGTCAATGAAGCATATCTCGGAGGTTAAACCGTTTTAGTGGTTAAACCCTTTTCTTAAGGCAAAGATTTTATATTATTCAGTAGATGCACATAATATGCGGGCAAAATTCTCTTGACACACAAGCCCCCGCCTTCTATACTTTGTCCATAAAGATAAAGTTCTCATCAATATCAATTCAAACAGATTTCCCGGAGGCTTGGCAAAGCCGGTTTAGTAGTTCTCAACAACGTCACACAAAAGTCATCAGATGAAGCTCTCTGCTCTTAAATAATCCGGCAGGGGCGTATTCAACATAAGGAGGAAACAATCATGGAAAACACTTTTACAAAGTACTTTAAAAGAAGCAGAAAAATATTGGGAATGAGCAAGACCGGTAGTCTCGGGCTTGCAGGTGAAACATTCCATCCCCGGGGAGGCTTGCAGAAAATTTCCGCCGTATGGCTCCTGTCGGCACTGCTTGCCCTGCTGCTGATTTTCCCCATGTCGGCATCCGCCAATTCACCAAGTGACGTGCAGTTGACATACCTGGACAAAGAGCAGACGCTTCAAGTCACGATCGCACACAAATCCTTCCTGCCAACCTCCCACTACGTTGCAAAGGTTGAAATTCAGAAGAACTCGGAAACACCACTTGTCTATGAATATAAGTCACAGTCGGATAAAGAGACTTTTACCTATGCTTACAAGCTGCCTTTAAATAAAGGTGACCGTGTTGAAGTCAAGGTAATCTGTAACCTTTTCGGCTCCAGATCCAGCTCTCTGATCTATGCCGGGCCGACAACCAAGTAAGAAACGGGCAACAGGTTTTCATGAACTTCTTTTATTTTCACGTCGGATTCATGTTGACTGCAACGGTATTGCTGCTGGGTGGCATAACTGTGGCGAGGTTTTTGCGGCGTAAACGCTGGTGGCTGAAGGCGCATCGACGTACGGCCCTCACAGGAGTTGCAACAATGACCGCCGGTTTCGTGTCTGCCGTTATGCTGGTCACTTTATCCGGTCAACCGCATTTTGGTCCACCTCATACCTGGCTGGGTGCGGTAACCCTCTCAGGTATAGTGTTAACGCCGACGTTAGGATTCTCACAGTTTCGTTTTCCGGCCCATGTGGCGGCAATAAGAAGCGCTCATCGATGGTCGGGACGTCTGACTTTAATCATGGCTCTAATCACCATTCTTTTTGGATTGATACTTATCGGCATTTTGTGAAAGGAAAGGAAAAGGCTATGAACGAGAAATTAAGAAGAAAAAATCACGAAGACTCCAGTCGTTTATTTGTTCGTCCGGGATCATGTGCGCCGCTGGACCGGGGCCACAGCCGAAAGCACGACGAAAAGTGCCGGTATCGGGGTTGCGATACGGCAGGAACCGGGATTGCCGCCGGCGGAGATGATTCTAAGAAGGGGCAATAGCAATCAGTAAAAGGAAAAAACAGAAAAGCCGTTTATATAGTAAAACCAAGTCAATATATTGACTTCAGCACAACGGCCCCCTCTTTTCTAAAGAGGGGTTAGGGGAGATTTTACAAAGTGTAATAAAAATACCCCTTTATCCCCCTTTACGAAAGGGGGATCTGGAAGGTAAATTTCTTAAGTCAACAACATTGATTAGAATATTACAAGAGTGTTTCCGGCGATTTGACCGATAAACCGCCTGACCGAATTCTTTATTACCGCCTAAAAATGAAGCACTTGCAGCGGGAAGATTGCATAAATGCGCGCATCCAGGCCCCACGATCACAATAGCCATTGCTTTCGCTGTTACATGCGCAGGGAAATCTGCATCTGCCCTATCCTGCCCACAGTGCAAACGCAAACGGAAGTCCTGATCCTGCGGCATATCCAGGAGGCCGAGCGCCCCAGCAACACAGGCCGTTTAGTAGCTCTGGCAATGCCCAATTCACAAATTCTATCCTGCGGGGGTGGAGACCGCCTCGGACTTTCGTCTCTTGATGAGGAACTGCTGCGGAGTCCGGGAACGTGGTTGCTATGGCCTGATGGAACCAGTTCAAGCTCGGATATGCTGGACGCAATGCCGCCGGAGCGATTAGTTGTGCTGGACGCTACCTGGCGTCAGGCCCGCCGGTTGTATAGTCGTATGCCGGTTTTACGGACAATGCCCCGGTTGGCGTTGCCTGCACCCGCGCAACATAGAAACAGGCTGCGGGACCAGCATCGATCGGACGGCATGTCGACAATTGAGGCGGTAGCGGCGGCAGTAGCCAAACTCGAAGGGACCGAAATGGCCGAGCCGCTGGAAATGCTGTATGATGAAGTAGTCCGACGAACCTTCACCAGGCGTTGGGGAGTCAAAAAGTCCTGATCAAGACAATCTCGCAGCAATTCATTTTAATGTCATTGTGAACTGATTGAAGCAATCACATTCGGAAATGGTATAAGGCTTTGTCGATCTCCAGCCCCCCACACAGGCGAACGGATCCCCTCCGTTAAAATTCATCCTTGTTAATCAACGCGTTTTTTCTTCTTGTCCTCATATACGTCACCTTAGCATTAAATTGTCAAATATCGTCACATTCGTCACCAGCGTGCTTGTTTATCAAATATGGTATCTAATTTTATCGTATTTAATAACCATTGCGAAGCCTCCACTGTATGTTGTTGATTTGATTAATTAATTATATGGCATAATTACTGCTTTTATTAAAGATTGAAATGGGCAGATGAGACAAGGGTGAGGACGCAGCCTTCCCACTACTCTGCGCCGGGCGGATTTAGTCTGAGCACATAAGGGGTCAATTCTGTTTTTGACCTGTTAGTGTCTTTTCAACTTGTAAGATCCGTTTACCCCAGTGCCTTGTCTACTCTTCGCCGTTACTTGATTTCCAGGATTTTCGTATACAAAAAAAATTATATGTAAAAGAGGAGGAAAAGTATGGAAAAAATGGCAAACCCCGGACCAATCGGATTA
>JBDKVD010000087.1:0-3632 GCA_039679325.1 Smithella sp. | reverse complement strand
TTTTTTTCGTCTTCATCCGGCTTCTCTATCCGAGATCTGAAAACGTGTCAATTTTCAAAGAACAATTGTAATAATTTTACAGGTACTTATACCTGTTTTATTGTACTAAAAAGTCAGAAGAGCCATTATTTCAAAATTATCTTAGAACAACAATGCTCGAATGTTTATATCTTACGGATATACATAAATAAAATTTCCGATCACAAAAAAGCGCATTTTTACCAAAAAAATCTATTCAAGGAGGAATTAAAATGATTAAGAAGATTCTATTATTATCAATATGTTCATTCTGCCTTTTTGCTTTTTCCTTCCCAGTACCGTTGCAAGCTTCAGCCATCACTTTGACTTCGGCCACACGGTCGCTCTATGCGTACGCACTTGACGAGGAGTTTCTGCCGCCAGTGTTTTATGAAAATACCGCAACGGACACCAGTACGGCATATGGGATATATAATAGGCATGTGGTTGCCGTTAGTGGATCTATTGCAGAGGTGCAACAAAACACTACACTGAATTCAACGGACACATTCTGATTATGATAATCCAAAACTGACCCACTTGGAGGCGTAATGATCACGTAAAAGTGACCCACCCTGATAAGAACTCTGGTAAGTTGGTTTAAACCGATAAGCCGGAGGTAAAGAGGTGATCAGGATGGAACAATATGAGTATATAAGGACAGCGCATCGAGTTTACGGCAAGAGTATACGTCAGATACAGAAGGACACGGGCCATTCCCGTGTAACCATCAGGAAAGTGCTGCAAGGCGAGGCTCCGGAGTATAAAAGAAGAGAGCGACAGGCGTATCCTGTTTTGGAAACTCACCGGGAGAAGATAGACCTGTGGTTGAGGGAGGATGAGGGAAGTCCGAAGAAGCAGCGCCACACGGCCCGTCGGATTTACACCCGTCTTGTCGATGAAGAAGGATTTCAAGGCAGCGAAGTGAATGTACGCCGGTATGTTCGTTTGGCCAAAGCAAGAACGGGCACATCCTTGTCAGACGTCTTTCTAATTCTTGATCCCGATTGCGGGAGAGAGGCGGAGGCTGATTGGGGCAAAGGCATTGCAATAATCCGGGGAGTTAAGACGCCAATCCATTTTTTCTGCATGCGGTCTCGTTTTTCCGGCAAGCACTTTGTTCGAGCCTATCCTTGTGAGAAGCAGGAAGCATTTTTTGATGCTCACATCCACGCATTTGCTTTCTTCGGTGGTGTTTTTCCAACGATTGTTTACGATAATCTGACAAGCGCCGTACAAAAGGTGCTCCAGGGGCATCAGCGGGTTGAACAGGAAAGTTTTCGTAAATTCCGGGCATATTATAATTTTGAGTCACGATTCTGCAATCCGGGATGCGGTCATGAGAAAGGCGGAGCAGAAGGAGCGGTTGGCTATGTCCGGAGAAACTATATGGTTCCCATGCCTGTCATGGATAGCTTCGAGGAGCTGAACGAAAAACTTCTGGCCTCTTGCCTGCGCTATGGCGAACATCGTATGGCTTACCGTACGGATACGGTGGATGACCTTTTTGCAAAAGAACGGGAACACATGATTCATCTGCCGGCAGTACCGTTTGGCAATCAACGGATTATCGAGGCGAAGGTCAATAAATACGCCACTGTAATGGTGGATAAAAATCATTATTCCGTACCGGCACCCTATACCGGTTTATCGGTCAGAGCACAACTTACCATTGACCGTATAGATATGTTCTATGAAGGCAAAAAGATTGCCTCTCACGAACGGCTCTTTGGCAATAATAAATGGCAGCTTGATCCCCAGCATTATCTTGAGCTGATCCGGCGTAAACCGGGTGCTTTTGATTCTGCCTTAGTGATTCGCCAGTGGCGTCCGGCATGGCCTTCCTGCCTGGAGAGACTTCTGGAGCGATTCAAAGAGAAACAGGGAGAAACGGCAGGGATCAAGGATTTTATCGTTGTGCTGATGTTTTATCGGAATCATGCTGCAGATGAGATCGAGGCGGCAGCGGAGTTGGCTTTGGAGAATCACATATCCAACAGCGAAGGGATCAGGCACATATTGATTTATTCAGGTCCGGAAGAGACGTTTGCACCTCTTGCCGGGTGGCCCGTTACGCTGGTGCCAGATGTGACCATTTATGGAGAACTGGGGGTGATCCGATGAATCCCGGCACAGAGCTTCTCCTTTCCGAGCATCTCCAGCATTTAAAGCTGACAACTGTTCTACGGCAATATCCAGTCCTGGCACGTCAAGCACGGGAAAACGGATGGGCGTATGAAGATTTTCTTTTATCTTTGACGGAATCCGAGATTCAGGCCCGTGCCGATAATCGGCTCAAACGACGAATTCGGGATGCCCATTTTCCCCTTGTGAAGACCATCGAGAGCTTTAATTACGATGCGGCGCCTGATTTGGACAGGCGATTGGTAAGGGAGTTGATGGACGGCTCTTATATACGGGAATGCAAGAATGTCATCTTTGTGGGGAAAACGGGAACAGGTAAGACCCACCTGGCAACCGCTCTTGGATTGGAGGCTTGCCGTCAGGGTGTCCGGACTCGGTTTGCAACTGGGGCCGGATTGGTCAATGATCTTATTGAAGCCCGAAGTGAGCGAACGATCAGTCGTGTTATTCAGAGACATTCTCATTTTGGTCTTTTGATCCTCGATGAACTTGGTTATGTCCCCTTTTCCCGGGAAGGATCACAGTTGCTCTTCCAGGTTCTGGCAGATCGCTATGAAAGAGGCTCCGTGATTATTACAACCAATCTTGGTTTTGCAGATTGGACTCAACTCTTCGGAGATCCGACTTTAACGGCTGCCCTTTTGGATCGTCTCACGCATAAAGCGCATATCATCCTTTGTAATTGGGATAGTTACAGATTAAAAGAAAGTCTGAAAAGAAAAGCTTCTACAACAAATAAAGAAAAGAAATAACGGGACGAAATAATATGGCTATGGTGTATTTTTAACTTAAACTCGGGTGGGACACTTTTACGTGATCACGATGGGTCATTTTTAGGTTGTCATTTACAACATTCCTTGAAGCCTATGGATCTATGTGGTCCGATGCATCTTATCTACTGCATAATGGATACACCTATAGATCATCTTCAATGGAGTTCACATTCGAAACGACCGTACCTACACAGTATAACCTTTATTTAGGAGGTGTTTTAGGAGGCACTTTTTTTGATGCTACCGTAAAATTGGATGGTCCTAATGGAAACGTATTTTCATTTTCACGGAGTTACGGAGGAAACTATATCGGAACATTGGACGCGGGAATATACAACTTCATCCTGAGTGGCAGCGCTGTCGATTATGGATTGATTAACGCCGAATTTAATTTCGAAGTATCCACGCCTATTCCCACTCCCGTACCCACTGCAGCATTGCTACTTGGTTCTGGTTTACTTAGTCTTTTCGGCATTCGCAGGAAGATTAGAAAATAAGACCTTCTTTATGAACTAAACATGAGAGGTGGGGACAGTCATGGCTCTACTTTTTTATGTACATTTCGAATAGTAATTCCATTTCTAATTCAATAGTGATATAATAGTCGCAAATCCGAGAAGGCGGTGCGGCTATGGGTCGGAGGTCAGGCGGGCAAGATTTGTTAGCAAAAGCAAAGGCATCATTGTCAAAAGCGAA
>JBDKVD010000086.1:0-6164 GCA_039679325.1 Smithella sp. | reverse complement strand
TCTGCAACATCGGTCATTTTGACAGTGAAGTAGATATGCATTATCTGGAAACAAGCAAGTTTTGCAAAAAACAGAACATCAAACCACAGGTTGATAAATGGAAACTGAAATCAGGCCGCTCCATAATCATTCTTGCGGAAGGACGCCTGGTGAATCTGGGCTGCGCCACAGGACATCCCAGCTTTGTGATGAGCAACAGTTTCACAAATCAATGCCTGGCGCAGATAGAACTGGCAATAAATAAGTACGAGATCGGCGTTTATACTTTGCCCAAGAAACTGGATGAAGAAGTGGCCCGTTTGCATCTGGAAAGATTGGGACTGAGTCTTTCCAAATTGACGAAGAAACAGGCCCAGTATCTCGCCGTGCCCATAGAAGGTCCTTATAAGCCGGAACATTACAGGTATTAATTATACTGCTTCCTCATGTAGGGATAAATAAAGAACTGTCACTCGTTCCTGTTTTTACCGTTTATTTTCTCTGTTTACGGTGTCAGTTCTGATATTCTTCAAGCAATTTCTCGGTTTCCGCATTACTTATATTGTTTTCTGCTGCGGCGATGAGAATGAGCAGTGCACCGGTATTATTTCCATAAGTACGAACTCTCCTGGCAATAGTGTGCAGGAGAGTCGTTATTTCTATCCGCTTTTCCCGAAAGAATTGGAATAATTCCATTACCTTGTCTTTTTTACCTTTCAGGCAAAAAATAATAGCTTCCAAAAATAGTGCCGGAGGATAATCAGGTGTTGTTTCGAGTATTTCCAGCAATGCAGCATGCGCTTTTTCCAAAGAACCGGCGATAATTTCACACTGTGCATAGATATGAATATATGCATGGAGCCTGACTTTCGCTTCCATTGACTTCCGCGCCGATGACAACGCTTCATCATAGCGGTCAAGTCCTAAATAAGCATTGGCAAGCTGCGAATATATTTCTGCTATCGGATCACCATGAGAGCTGAGAGCAATTTCCCGGTAACCGGGTGATTGAGGTTTGTATTCAATAAGCGAAAGAAGCTTCAGCCACAGTTCAACCGCTTCTTCAATCTTATTCAGTACCAGTGCCTGTTTAGCTAATTCGTTGATATATTTTGCATTTGTTGGATCGCTTTCATACTTCATTTTTCCCAGCAGATAATAGTCTTCACCTTTTTGTGAATCCTTGTCCGTGTCCAGCTTGCCATAGTGATGGACAGTTATATTGCAGTTGAATACAGGAATTTTAGCTTTTTCCAATGAGGTTTCCACTAACTCGTGGACCGGATTGACGAAAAAAACATCTTTTCTTCTTGGAAAAAGACGAACTTTTCCGCTGATCATCCATCCGGTGCGAGTTTCCTCCGGATATTTCCCGTCATTTGGCGTCCAGCCAATGATGCTCACATTATTTGTATAATTTCTGGTAATGATGGAATAAGCTGCGGGCGATGGATGATCTCTACGGACCAAGGTTCTTAATTCCTCATGGTCCAGCGGAGAGATGACTTCGTCTGCGTCCATGATTAGAATCCAGTCACCGGTGGACTGGGAAAGCGAATGATTGCGGGCGACGGCAAAATCTCCCGTCCAGGGGAAATCGAATATTTTTGCGCCGAATAATTTAGCAATGTCCCTGGTTTTATCGGTTGAACCGGTATCCACGATGATCATTTCATCCACAACATCCCGTAAGCTATTTAAACAGGAAGCAAGGTATTTTTCTTCATTTTTAACGATCATGCAAAGAGACAAAGAATTTTTATTTGATCCTCTTTCAATCAGGAGGGGGCCGATCTTTTCACGGACAGCCAGAGCGGCGTTTAATGTGCCTTCGTCCGGACCAAACAATACAATTGCATCTTCTATTTTGCGCATGGCTTCAGCCAACTTGTTTTGCCGGATTAGAATGTCTATATATAAAAAAACAAGGTTTTTGTTATGGGGATATAATCGGCAGTATTCAGAAAACTCAGCTTCCGCATCGCTTAACATGCCCAGAGAAGACACCACGGAATAATAAATCGAATTTATGTCCGGTACTGTTGGAGACAGATTAAAGCCTTTTTTCAAGTACACAAAAGATTCATTTTTTTGGCCAATGCCCCAATAAAGAACACCCAGGTTTGTATAGGCTTCACCATAACCCGGATCAGCATCGATTGCTTTTCTGAAGTAGTTTTGTGCCTCATCTTTTTTATTTATCTTAAATGACAGGATACCTTTGAGATTCAGCGCAGGGGGATAATTTTCATTCAAAGACAACATTCTGTCCGCCAGGATTGCTGCATCATTATCGAGACCCAGCCCTTCTTTCGCATACGCTGCGCATTCCAGGCCCTTGAGCTCATTTTTAACAGCTTCGGGTATGGTTGCGACAACTTCCCATGCTTCCGGAAATTTTTTAGTTTCCAGAAAGAACCGCGTTAATTCATGGTAGATTTTTTTTGCTTCAGGTGTCAGTTTGATGCAATTAATAAGAGTTTCGACGCCTTGATCAAATTTACCTTTTGAATAATAATTGTCTGCAATTTCGGTGGCTTTTAAGAGAGCCAGCTTTTTGCCCTCGACGCTTGATGTGCTGAGTGTCCATTTCTTGTCAATAATGCTTCTATCAACACACGATTCTTTTGCAGTATTACGATGGATGAAAACGTCGCCGCAAATATAATTTTGATAATCATCCAATGCCGATCTCCAGCAAAAATCTTCGTCTTCAAAACATCCGCTGCCAAGACTTTCGTCGAACAGACCGATCTTGTCGATTAACGTTTTTCTGAATAGCATGCAGAAGCCGGCAATATTCCGGTACGGGATTCTGCGATTGCGGTTTTGTTCCCGAAAATTTCCCGCGAATTTATCGAGAAAATTAACGGACTGATACGAAGTATCAGTCACCTGCTGAAGGCCGTTGCAATTGTTGGTCATTGGACCGATTATACCTGCTGCGGGTGTCTGGTTCAGGCAGGAAAGCATTCCAGATAGCCAGCCCTGGCTGACAATAGTTTCATTATCCAAGAGCAGGATAAATTGCCCCTGGGATAAATTGATGCCCTGATTGCGTCCTTTAGCTGGACCAACGGTTTCTTTATTCGCAAGCAGACGATAATTTTTGTTTTCCATCAACTGGCCCTGCAGCCATTTAACGGTGCCGTCGGTGGAACCATTGTCTATAAAAATAATTTCGTGATCTTCCGGTGTATGTTTCCGGATACTTCTGATGCATTTCTTTGTAAGTTCCAGTTGGTTATTAGTGAGAATGATAATCGAGGTCATACCTTTAAAGTTCCTCATCAAAATCAAGACAATCCATGATTTTTTTGTCGACTGCAGTACCGCTTGAAATTTCCCTTTTCTGTCTGTTTTTATATTTTATTTAACAGCTTCACTGTTTCTGCATCGCTTATCTTGTTCTCAACAGCTGCGTTCAGCAGGATCGAGGCTTCCTTCTTCTTGCCATAGGTATTAAGTTGTCCGGCGATATTATTTAAACGCGCTGTCATTAAATCAAATTGCTTTTGCCGTAATGATTGAAATAACTCATTCGCCTTATCCTTTTCATCGGAGAGACAGAAGACAAGCGCCGTCAGAAACAAAGCAGGAGAGTAGTCGGGATTTGCTTTCAAAATGTCTTCTAATTCCTTTGATGCTTTTTCCAGTGAGCCTGCTATTATTTCAGAAATTGCATAAAAATAAACAGAGCCGCCGGGCTTAATTTCAGCTTCCATTGCTTTGCGAGCTGCAGCCAAGGCCTCTTCAAAACTATTACTTGCCAGATATGCAGTAGCAAGTTGCATATACGTTTCGGATACGGGATCACTTGCCGAAACGCGGGCGATTTCATGATAGTCCTGTGATTGCGGGTCGGATTCTAAAATAGAGATGAGCTTCAGCCACAGTTCCTTAGCTTCTTCATATTTACCCAGCAAATGGGCCTGCTTCGCCAGTTCATGAATATATTTTACATTTGCCGGGTTGCTTTCATATTTCATTTTTCCCAGCAGATAATAATCCTCCCCTTTTTGCATATCCTTGAGCAAATCCAGTTTGCCGTAGTGATGCACAACAACATTGCAGTTGAAGATAGGAATTGCAGCTTGCTGCAGCGAATTATCCACTATTTCGTGAACCGGATTGATAAAAAAGACATTCTTTTTTCTGGGAAAAAGCCTCACCTTGGCGGTTGTCATCCACCCATGATGTGTTTCTTCCGGATATTTCCCGTCGTTTGGTGTCCAGCCGAGAACACTTTCATTCTTTATATAATTTCTGGTATCGAAAGAATAGGCTGCCGGAGATGAAAGATTCCTGTTTACCAATGTTTTTAATTCGTCATGATCAAGCGCGGAGATGATTTCGTCGGCATCCAGAATCAGGATCCAGTCTCCTGCCGCCTGCGCAAGGGAATGGTTGCGGGCGGCCGAAAAATCTCCCGTCCAGGGGAAGTCATATACTTTGGCGCCGAATATTTTGGACAGAACTTTGGTTTTGTCGGTGGAGCCGGTATCAACGATGATCATTTCGTCTACAATATCACGAATACTTTTCAGACATCTGACAAGATTATTTTCTTCATTTTTCACAATCATGCAAAGTGAAAGTGTATTGTTCTTCGTTCCCGGTTCAACCTGCAGAGGGCCGATTTTTTCCCGCACAGCCAGGGCTGCATTCAAAGTTCCTTCATCCAGTCCGAAAGTGTCCAGTGCGTCCTCTATTTCCAAGATAGCCGAATTTAAATTCCCCTGCTGCAAAAGAAGATCAATGACCAGGAAAGCAAGGTTTTTATGATGGGGGTACAACCGGCAGGCTTTACGAAAATCCGCTTCCGCTGCGGCAAATCGTCCCAGAGAAGATGCCATGGAATGATAAATCGACTGATTATCCGGAACCGTTGGAGATAACCTGAAGCCTTTTTGTATGTGCACAAACGCTTCCTCTTTGCTGTTGATTTTCCAGTAAAGAACGCTCAGGTTGGCATAAGCATCGCCACAGCCCGGATTTTCATTAACGGCTCTTTTGAAATAATCCAGCGCCTTGTCCTTTTCACCTTTTTTAAAAGCCAAAACACCTTTTAAATTAAGCGCTGCAGAATAGTTTTCATTTGAGGACAAAATTTTATCTGCATAATCATTTGCTTCATTATCCAGACCCAATCCTTCCTTAACATAACCTGAGTATTCCAGGGTCTGAATTTTATTTTTTGCCGCATCCGGCATCGTTTCGATAACGGCCCAGGCTTCACCAAATTTTTTTGTTTCCAGAAAAATGCGTATCAACTCGAAATAGATTTTATCAGCTTCAGGTGTAATCTTGATGCAATCAACCAGCGTTTCGACAGCCTGATCAACTTTTCCTCTGGAATAAAGATCATCGGAAAGTTCCGTCGCTTTCAGAACGGCCATTTTTTTACCATCCAGTGTGGCCGTGCTGATGTCCCATTTTTGATCGATGGTATTTCCGTTGCCGGACGATTCATTTTCTCCATGACAATGGACGAAGACATCACCGGCAATGTAATTTTGATAATCGGCCAGCGCAGAACGCCAACAAAAATCTTCATCATCAAACCGACCGGCGGTGAAGCTTTCATCAAGCAGGCCGATTTTTTCCGCAAGACTGCGTTTAAACAGCATGCAGAATCTGGCAATATTCCGGTAAGGAATCCGTCGATGATTATATTTCTCCTTAAATTGCGCGGCATATTTATCCAGATTATTTATCGATGAATATGATTCATCCGCCGCCTGCTTACGATCTTTACACTTGTTGGTCATGGGGCCTATAATACCTGCTGACGGGGCAAGATTCAGGCAGGAAAGCATTCCGGCAAGCCAGCCTTCGGAAACGATAACATCATCGTTTAAAAGAACAATATATTCACCCGTTGAGCAGTTGATGGCTTTATTGATGGACTGCAATAAAGAATCCTGGGCGTTATGCTCCATAATTCTATAGGGACTATGCTCTTTAACGCTTTTTTTCAGCTTCTTTTTAGAGTCGGGAGAGGCAAGAGCATCAATCACGATCAATTCATAAAGTTCTTTTGTATGCTTCTTTATCGCTGTGATGCATTCACGCGAGTGATTTGACGCCGCCGCAATGATTATGGACGTTCTGTTTTTTACAAATTCAGTGTTGGTAAGATCAGGTATTTTGCAAACATCATTCTTCTGTAAAAGGTCCGGATT
>JBDKVD010000085.1:0-1775 GCA_039679325.1 Smithella sp. | reverse complement strand
AGGCTTCGATCGTGGAGACGCAGATTCCAGGGGACATTTTCTTCCTGCAGTATTTCCAGCTGTCTTAATTCGACCGGGCTTTTCTCTGAGCTTAGTAAAGCGCGTAAAAATGATACCCCAAAGCCTTCATGCGGCGCTCTCTGCGAATGGCCGCCAAGCCACGCTTCAACGGGCGTTACGTTTGCCGACCAGTCGAAGGGTGTGGAAACAATCGCCTTGGCTTGCGGCAAAAGAATGCGGGAAATTTCCCGCAAGTGTTCGTGAGGAGACCACAGGCAGTCCAGAACATTAAAGCTGGCGGCGCCGGAAAAAACATCCTTGCTAAAGGGCAGAGAAACCGCGTCGCACACCCAGAAATCAATTCTGCTCAAATTTTCGAAACTAAAAGGGAAACTCCTGCGTTCATAGACAATACCTTCCCGTCGCAGCGGATAAGTCACCCTTCCCTTTTCAATAATTTCTCTGGCGACTTTAAGCATGCCGAAATTAAGATCAACGCCCAGCACCAGGCCATCGCTTGAACTCGCTAATTCAAAAGTTGTTCTTCCCACCGAACAACCGATATCAACAATGCAGCCGCCGAGTTCTTCCTTCAACAGCGCCATGCTTCTTTTAAAGAGGTCCATGACGGTTCCAGCGCCCTTTTGCTTACGGAATAACACCTCGGCATCCAGATCTCCATAGTGGGCAAAGCAGTATGTGCTGAGATACTGACGCGAAGAATCAAATGCAGAACCGGGTCCCGCGCAGTCGCCCAGCAGACTTTCCATTGTTGAAGATAAATCATCCCGGGAAAGAAGGGGTAAAATGTTTTGACTTATATAGCTTCTTAAATTGGCCAGGATAATCGGGATACCATTGATAACCGGAAATTCGCTGCGGCAGTGCTCGTTGGAACAGACAAGAATTCCTTCCTGCAGATAATCGTCGTTGCCTTTGATTACCTTACCTATTTCCAGGAGATATTCTCCCGAGGAGGGTCGGCAGACGGGACACAACGGTTTAAGTGTTTGAAAATGCCTGTGGTTGATAGGATTAACCTCCAATCATAACTGTCGGGCACCCGGGTGGCAGAATATTACCGACCGGTGACGGAATAGGTGCAACGCAGGCTGAATGCGTAGTCATATCATTTACCCGGGCTGCAGGTAACCCGCAGATCATGACGGTTGTCGAACCCATTGTTACCATTCCCGGCCCTCCCGGCACACAACCCGGCAAAGTACAAGGCGTCGTGGTGCTGGTAACAGTAGCGGCCGGCTGATTGCCGATCAGCACCGTCGGTTTTCCAGTGATAATCGTCAGCGGCACTGCAGGATGCGGCACCGGCGTGGGAACGGGGACGGGCGGGTGAATCGGCGCGTGACAATGCGGTGCGCTCTGTAATACCATGTCTCCAACTCTGGCGGCAGGCGGCATTGTAATCCTCCCTTTAATTCAAATGAATGATCTTGCCGTTTATGGCAATATCGTCCTCGGACTTGACCCCCAATTTTTTGCTGGATTCTATTTCCAGGGCACCCTTGCTCTTGATCACGGCGGATTCTTCTGCGTTTATTTCCACTTTTTTCGCGGCCAGGGTAATTTTTTCGGCAGCATTCAATTCCAGTGTGCCGCAATTGACGGAGACAACAGGACCGGCTTGCGTCATTTGGATCTGCACGATTACTTCATCCTCACCCGAAAGCAAACGAATGATCTCGCCTGTTTCCTCCTGCCGGATAACCATTTTACGCCCCATAAGCAATTTTATCTTTTTTTCTTTTTTGGCACCG
>JBDKVD010000084.1:0-3841 GCA_039679325.1 Smithella sp. | reverse complement strand
CCGGCAAAGCGATTCCTCCCGTCATGGTTTGCCAGTCACGGCAATCCCTGAAGTTGCGCAACTATCACGTTGCCGGACTTTGCGCAATGACAGAAAACCTTCCTTTTCAGAACCTTGGCGGCGGAGGTGCGAAACCTGCGTTGTCCCATAAACGATTGTACGGCCTGCAGGGCACCCGGGTGCAGGATGTGACGCCCAGCCTGCAGAGCGTTGAGCGCCATTCATATTTAATGAAGATATTCTCTACCGCGCGTTTTTCCGGTTCAAAACTCACTATCCGCGAGGGAGAATATTCATCACGGCCGTATCCGGTGCCGGCGCTTTCCATCGCCTGTTCCACCGCCGCTGCTTTATCCTTCATCTGCACGTCAAATGCCCGCGGCGCTGCCGGCGCCGACTCTGCTTTACTTGCGGAACCTGCTTTGCTTTCTTTGCGGGTTGAATAGGTGGGGTCCTTCCGTAATATATTCGTGGATGGCTCGCAACGTTTTACTTCCGGGTAGACAGACACGGCAATGACCCCCATGGCGGACTGATCACCGAAGGCGGCGGCATAAGAGTCCGGAGCATCCGTGAAATAAAAGCGGTTAATGCGATCCTGCGCCGTACGCCACCCGGAAAACTCTCCGGATGCGTATGGCTCCAAAATATACATGCGTTCGTTGTTTTTCAGCAGGGATTTCTCGCCGCTGATAATATTGCGGCCGTCAACGGCTATAACCAGTCCAATGCGCCGGTTAAGACGGTTTTGCACTTCTATGCGGTAGTGGTCTCCTTTTGTCGCCTCGGCATATACCTTGTGCAATCCCCCTCTTATTTTCACCGGGTAAACCGGCAATGTACGGCCGTCGTCAGTCGTAATGCTTACTTCAACGGCATCTCCGGTTCCTCCGGCCCAGGCATTGGCGGCAAAAATGGTAATTGCTGCCAGAATCACTATTACGATTTCTTTCATTTTCTGTTCCTCCTTAAATTGTCTTTGAAAACTTAGACAATGGGAGGCCCGGAAAAGTTCCCCAAAAAAATATTTTTTCGTTCAGCCGTTTAATATGGGCATTCCGAATGAAATCAATCCCATATTTACAACAACTTACAACGATACCCAGTCAAGCGATTATAGAAGTAAAGTTTAACCGCCGGCATTGGAAAAAGACGATTTTCGTTTCTCATCATAAAATTCAGGATACATTTTTTTTGCACAGTCAGGGCATATACTATGACTGAATTTCGCTTCTGAGTGAGCTCTGATATAAGATTCAATTTGATTCCAGTAACCCTTGTCGTCACGAATTTTTTTACAGGAGGCACATATCGGCAATAATCCGCTTAAGGTTTTCACCTGGGAGATTGCTTCCTGAAGTTCCAAAATCAGCCTTTCCCGCTCTTCTTCAATCTTTCTGCGTTCAGTAATATCCCTGATCGTTCCCTGATAGCCAATTATTTTGCCATTGGCGTCGTATCGGGCCACTGCCGTCATCAGCACATGCCTTATGCTGCCGTCTTTCCTACGCAAATCAAGGGGATATTCCTTGACATAACCGCATTCTGCGGCAACTCTGGCATGCTTTGCGCGTTCTTCCTCATTCGCATATACATACTGTATCTTCATCCGGAGTAGTTCTTCACGGCTGGAGTAACCTAACAATTCAACTGCGGCATCATTCAAATCGATCAGCTTTCCGTCTTTTGATGTTATGAAAACGCAATCACGCGAAGTTCTAAAAAACTGATTGTATTTTTCCTCGCTTTCTTGCAGCACCGCCTCTGTTCGTTCGCGTTCGAACATTTCTTTCTGCAGCGACTTGTTTGCCTGTACCAGTTCGGCGGTTCTATTCCCAACCCGAACTTCCAGTTCTTCGTTTGCTGCTTGCAGTGCTTTTTGTGCCTGTTTGAGTGCAGTGATGTCGCGAACGGACTCAATGGCACCGACGACATTACCCTTGCCGTCGTATAGTGGCCTTGCTTTACCCCAGAGGACCAGAGGATGTGCTCCTACAGCCATACGAGTCTCGGTCAAAAGAACATCTCCCTCTCTTTTGACAAAATCATATTTCTTTGCGGTCTCCTCATCTGATCTGAATACCAGGTCAATGAGCACAGGCCTTCTCATACCATAAAACGGTATGGCATATTCATGATTATCCTTTCCCAGCATGTCCTCAGTTTTTACACCGGTCATTTCCTCCATAGCCCGGTTCCACGCAATGACTTTCCCGGAAAGGTCAATTGCAAATGTCGCATCCGGCAGAAAATCAATAATATCGGCAAGTCGACGCTCCGATTCTTTCAGAGCCGCTTCCATCCGCTTACGGTCGGTAATATCACGAATGGACTCGATAGCGCCGACGATATTGCCATTACTGTCATACAAGGGTCCGGCTTTCCCCCAGAGTATGCGATGTACTCCTCTTACAGACACATCGGCTTCGGCTAAAAAACCATTTTCCTCTCTCTTGACAAAATCATATTTCTCTTCGATCTCTTCTTTGGGTCCGAATACCAGATCAATCAGCATAGGTGTCCGCATCCCATAAAACGCATTGGTATATTCATAGTTGCCTTTTCCCAGTATATCCTCCGCCTTTACACCGGTCATATTCTCGATAGCCCGGTTCCAGGCAATGACTTTCCCGGAAAGGTCAATTGCAAATGTCGCATCCGGCAGAAAATCAATGGTATCGGCAAGTCGACGCTCCGATTCTTTTAGAGCCTTTTCCATCCGTTTTTGTTCAGTAATATCCAACAATGTCATCAAAGTATATTTCGAACCGGGTATCGTGGCGACAGTTGTAACAATATCTTTTACCTGTCCGTCCCGGTTGACAAGCTGAAATTCATATGTACGGGGAGCAGACAGCGGATCGATATGGCGCTGGCGATTATATTCTTTCATTTGCACCAGGTCGTCTTTTCGATAAACGAATTCCATCCACTTTTTCTTGCCTTCCACTTCCGCCCTGGTGTACCCGGCGATTTTCTCGAATTCGCTGTTCACCAGTAATATGATGTTATCTTTCTTAAAAATGATCGTTGCAATTCCCGCCTTTTCAAAAACGGTCTGGTAGAAATTCTCCGATTCAGCATTGTACTGAAGAATTTCCATCATTTCAGAGAAATGTTCTTTCGTCTTGTTCTTATCTTTCATGCGATATACCTCTATTAACTTGGAATAAATACGCTCACGAATGGAATGTTTGTTACAGCATCTTCATGTAACACCAAGTTGCACTCAAAGAATTAGCTTCAGCGGACAAGGAGGATCAGTAATAAACATATTGAGAGGATGCCGACGCCATCCAAAGAATGCAACTTGGTATAAAAAATGCTTTATACGGTCATCTTTTAGATTAGTTATGGCTGAGTGTAAATATAGATTTAATGAATGATTAATGGGTGGTAAATATACCTATTTTTCGAAGAAACGCAGGTGAGACTGGAGACTCGAGGATCTGTCCAGGCCTAATTTCTTTCTAATATTTTTTCTGTGGGTAGCGATGGAACCTTCTGCAATCCCCAATGCTTGTGCAATTTCCTTGGTCGTTTTACCATCATTAATCAAAGACGCTATCTGAATCTCTCTGGGAGTCAGATTAAACTGCTGGATGTTTTTCAACAGAGGAGTTGCGATTTCATCCAGATTCTTTTCAATAGTATCCAGGCAGTATTGCTGCTGCTCATCGAGGTTGTATTTTCTAATCTTTTCTAAATAAGGAAGCACCAGACTTCCGATGTTAGCGACAAAATTCTCTTCCATAATCTTCTTGTCTTCTTCTCTTTTCTGCAGCAGAACATTCAGGGTAGTATTTATTTCCTGCAGATTATTTGTCTTTTCTTCGAGCTC
>JBDKVD010000083.1:0-6517 GCA_039679325.1 Smithella sp. | reverse complement strand
GTAACCGGCAATCCTTTTTCGAGGCGAACCGGGATAGAGGTCAAGCTAAGAGAACTGAAACCGTTTGCGGAGGACAGCTTTTCTAAATAGTTTGCAGAATGTGCATAACGTCCCGATTGATTCAGCTTGTAATCGGGTTTATTTTCCAAATCGATTACATCACTGGACAGTGCTTCCAGAGCCTCTACTGTGAAAATGAAGAAACCGCCTGTTCGCAGTAAACGCTTAACTTCAGAAACAATGTCATCAAGCACGCCTAAATACACGAATACATCAGCGGCGATAACCACGTCATAGCAAGACGATTCCTCACCGTGCATCATTTGCAGCAAATCTGAATGTTCAAGCCGGGTGTATATATTCCGCGAATGAGCTCTTTCCAGCATTTTGGAAGAAAGATCGACGCCAACCAGTTGCCGGGCATAAGGGGAGATTTCCAATCCGGATAATCCGGTGCCGCATCCTAAATCCAGTACGTCCCATCCACCGACAGGAAAATCTACGGCCTGCCGGAGAAAAGAAATTAATTCAGTCGGCGTTTTGTATTTGAGATCATGAACCAGATGCGTATCAAACTTATTTGCATAATCGTCAAACAGTTTTTCAATATATTGACTGGGAGCACGTTCAGTGGTCTTGGCAGTAATGGATGCAAGTAAATGCTCTGCGCTTTTGTTTTTCGGATCCAGCTTTATTGTTTGGCGATATCTCTCAGCCGCCTCGTCCCGTCTGCCCTGGGACTGGAGTGTGCACCCAAGGTTGTAGAGGGCTTCCGCATAGTCCGGCCTGATGGCAAGCGCCTGTTCGTAGCGGGCAACGGCCTCGTCCAGCTTATCCTGGTCCTGGAGTGCGCACCCGAGGTTGTAGAGGGCTTTCGGGAAGTCCGGCTTGATGGCAAGCGCTTGTTCGTAGCGGGCGATAGCCTCGGTTAACTTACCCTGGGCATTGAGTGCGTTACCGAGGTTGGAAAGGGCTTCCGCATAGTCCGGCCTGATGGCGAGCGCTTGTTCAAAGCGGATAACAGCCTCGTCCAGCCTGCCCTGGTCCTGGAGTGCGACACCGAGATTGGAGAGGGCTTCCGCATAGTCCGGCCTGATGGCAAGTGCTTGTTCGTAACGGGAGATAGCCTCGCTCAACTTACCCTGCGCCTGGAGTGCGCACCCGAGGTTGGAGAGGGCTTTCGGGAAGTCCGGCTTGATGGTGAGCGCTTGTTCGTAGCGGGTGACGGCCTCGTCCAGTCTGCCCTGGTCCTGGAGTGCGATGCCAAGGTTGGAGAGGGCTTCCGCATAGTTTGGTCTAATGGCAAGTACTTGTTCGTAACGGGCAACGGCCTCGTCCAGCCTGCCCTGGGCCTGGAGTGCGACACCGATGTTGTAGAGGGCTTTCGGGAAGTCCGGCTTGATGGCAAGTACCTGTTCGTAACGGGCAACGGCCAGCTCAAGGTTCCCTGTCTGATAGGCAATAACGCCAAGCAGATGAAGACTGTCGACATGACGAGCATCAAGCAATATAATTTGACGATAAAGCCCCTCGGCTTCCGCCAGTCGGCCGGCTTGATGATGTTGGACAGCTCGCGCGAAGAGATCGGATATCTTCATTGGCACATGCCCTGTTGCAGAACTGACTGCGCGTCTTGCACCTTGCCTGCGGCCAGCAGCGCTTCGATATAGCTTAACCAGTATTGTTCCTGTCTCGGGTTCACTTCCACCGCGGTTTTCAGGAAAGGTAGCGCTGCATCTGGTTTGCCCGCATCGACAGCGAGCCCGCCAAGGTTGTGGTTGGCATCCGGGTTACGGGGTTGCACTTCAAGGACGGCTCGATAAAGGCGTTCGGCATCTTTCAGTTGTCCGGCCTTTTGCTGGGCGATTGCTTGCTGCAAGACTTTTTCTATGGATAGCGTCATAGGTTGTTGATGTGGCATAGCGTGTTATTCCATTTCTAAATCAAGCGCTATCTTTGTTGGCGTCGTCGTCGGCTTCCTCAACGTATGTATAATACGCCTCGTCTCCTCCTCCTAGCCGCCGCGATATCATCATTGATTTAGAAATGGAATTACATCATTGGCTTATATGTTTTATAAGAAATTCCTTTTTCTTGTAAGAAGTATAAGATGAGCGGCCCTGCTTGTCAATATAATCATTGATTTAAAAGTGAACGTGTAACGTCATCGTTTGAGAGCTAGAACGATGACCCCTGCTCCGACCATGAGGATTCCCAACCATTCCCTACCGTTTGGGCGCTCATCAAGAAAGATAAACGCGAAGATTGCAACAAGAACAAGGCTAAGTTTGTCTACAGGAGCAACCTTTGATGCTTCCCCGACTTTTAGTGCACGAAAGTAGCAGACCCATGATGCACCTGTGGCCAAACCAGATAACGCAAGAAACAATAATGTTTTAGGGCTAAGTTTAAATGGGTTGCTCCACTTTCCGACAAGATAGACAAAACTCGCAAGCACGATAATGATCACAAATGTGCGAATAAGCGTTGCAAAATCGGAGTCGACACCTTCAAGACCGATTTTTGCGAAAATAGCTGTAAGTGCAGCAAACACCGCAGATAAGACAGCCCAGTAGAACCAATCGTTTATATATGTCATAAGGTTTTAACCCTTACAGGATTTGATTTAAAAGACAGGCTTCTTCATATACTACCGTCAGAAAATCCACCCGGCACGTTTGTATTTGAAAGAGAGCATACTCATAAGACAACTCATATGAAGATTATTTGTTAACCATCAATTTTTTCAAGGGGGAAAAAAAGCGCTACTTTGGTTCCCTGTCCCAGTTGACTGGTTATCTCCATTTTCCCGCCGTGAGCAATCATCAGGTGTTTAACAATCGACAAGCCCAAACCGGTGCCGCCCAACTCTCTTGATCTGTTTCTATCCACGCGGTAAAAGCGCTCCCCCAGCCGCTCTATTTCTTCTTTGGGAATGCCGATTCCCGTATCACTGATCGTTGTTACAACATATCCATCCGCTTCTTTTGCGTCCACACTTACTTTTCCCTTTTCCGGTGTGAATTTAACTGCATTGTCCAGGATATTGACAAATATCTGTGCCAGCCTGTCTTTGTCCGCTTTGATCAACGGCACTTTTTCACCAACAAGATTGGCGACTTCGATATTTTTAAATCTCGCCTTAGGCTCCATAAGCGGCATGACATTGTTTAATGCATCAGCTAAAGAAGTATTTTCAAAATTAAATTTAATTTCGCCCAACTCAATTTTTGATATCGTTAATAAATCTTCTACCAGGCGGTTCAAGCGCCCGGCATGTTTTAATATGATATCGATGAACTTTCGCGCTTCCTCCGGATTTTCGATTGCACCATCTCGAATTGTCTCTAAATATCCAAGAATCGCCGTAAGCGGGGTTCGTATTTCGTGAGTAACATTGGCTACGAAATCAAGTCTTACCCGCTCCAATTTCTTCAGGCGCGTGACATCATGAAAGACGATCATGGTCTTTTCGCTGTCCTTGTCGCCCTTAATTCCGGAGATGCTCACGGTTAACACAACCGGCTGCCGACTCCCCAGAGTAATTTCCTGTGATACCGGTTCCCGCGTCTGCTTAAACTTCAGAAAAGCTTTCTGCAAATCCACGTTGCGGGAAACTTCGATCAACGTCTTACCGGTAACATCGCCAAACCGCATGGCCAATATATTGTTCATGGCCTGGTTGACAACTTCAATCCTGTCCGCCGCATCAAGAATCATAACACCTTCGGTCATACTGGCAAAAGCGGTTACCAGCTTGCCGCTCTCTTCGTTCGCCAGGCGGATTTTGCTGTTGAGTTCTTCCACCAGATAATTGATATTGTCCGCCAATGTTTTTGTTTCATCGGATGTGTTTATAAGGATGGTTCCCGACGTATCGCCCCTGCGCAATCTTTCGGTAAATTTCTCCATAGCCTTAATGGGCGCGGCAAGACGACGGGAAAACAACAATGCTATGATCAGTGACAAGACGGCAACAATCAGCATTGTCAGTAAAAAAGAATTATATAGATTTTTAATGGTATTGTGCACATCATGAAGGGGACGTGCCAGACGGACATAACCGGTTATGTCTTGTCCGCTTTTCACTGGAACGGCTACATAGAGCATATCAACAGCGGCAGTTGTGCTGTAACGGATTGCATATCCCCGGCCTTTGAGTCTTGATTCCCGTATCTCGGGCCGGTTTAAATGATTTTCCAATTCCTCAATCTTTTTTTCCGAGTCGGCAAGAACCTCTCCATCGGCATCGATAAGAGTGACGCGCGCGCCGGAAATGCGGGCAATCTGTGCAATCTGCCTGGATATTGTTGAAGTGGAACTTAAATCCACCAATTCGGCATAAGTCAATAGCTGATCTTTTATTTGATCCGTCATAACCTTTTTCATTTCATCGTGAATAAACAGGCTCAGAACTGAAAAAGAGACAACAGTGATCGCCAAGTATGTGCCGAATATTTTTAAAAACAGGCTCCGTCTCATAAATTGACTCGTCTGGAAAAAGAAATGTCAGTCATTAGGTACTTCATGTCGTACGCTTTCGCCGGTAACCATGTAGACGACCATATCGGCAATGCCTTTGGCATGGTCGGAAATCCGCTCTAAATTTTTCGAAACCTGGGTGATAATCATTGCCCTGTGAATCGACCGAGGGTCTTCCATCATATAAGTAAGCAACTCGCGAAAAATCTGCTCGTTCAGGTTATCAATTATCTCGTCGTCTCTTCTAACCTTGTTGGCCAGAGCAATATCTTCCCGGACAAAAGAATCGATGCTTTCACGGATCATGCTGCGGGCGATCTCCGCCATGCGGGGCAAATCAATGTAAGGTTTTAATTGCGGCTCTCCGTTAAGAATAATTATTTTTTCGGCAATATTTGACGCCATGTCGCCGATTCTTTCCAGATGACCGTTGATTTTAATTGCCGTAGTGATGAATCTTAAATCTTTAGCGGCAGGCTGTCTCAGGGCCAGAAGGCGAATGCATTTCTCTTCTATTTCCACATCCAAGGCATCAATCTGATCATCATCCGCCATTACTTTTTCAGCCAGCAGGGAGTCTTTTTTCAGCAGGGCCTCAACATCTTTGGCAATAGATTGTTCGACAAGCGCCGCCATATAAATCAGACTGTCTTTTACTTTCTGCAATTCCTTTTCATACTGAATGCTGGTGTGTCGCTTTTCTTCCATGACTGATCCTTCCTTTAAAGACAAATAACATCATACTTTTATTAGACGACATTGCAAAAAGCTCCAGATGCAAGGCGCGCAAATTTTGAGGAGTGAGGCGTATTTTAACATACGCCGCATAGCCTGCCCCGTGCTTGACACGGGGAAAGATGCAGCGCAACGCAGCAAGTGGACTTTTTCCAATGTTGTCCCTGTTTAGCCGAATCTGCCCGTAATATAATCTTCCGTCTGAGACACATCGGGTTTGGTGAAAATCTTCTCCGTTTTATTGTACTCTATCAGTTTGCCGATGTAAAAGAATGCCGTTTCATCGGAAATGCGCGCCGCCTGCTGCATATTATGCGTAACAATAATTATTGTATAATTAATTTTCAGCTCCTCGATCAATTCCTCTATCTTGGCGGTGGAAATCGGATCCAACGCCGAGGTCGGCTCATCCATCAGCAAGACATCCGGCTTCATGGCCAAAGCGCGGGCAATACAAAGCCGCTGCTGCTGACCACCGGAAAGGGTCATGGCGGATTTATGCAAAATATCTTTCACTTCATCCCATAAGACCGCCTGTTTTAGACTTTGCTCAACCAGATCATCCAGATCATTCTTATTACTTGACCACATCAGTTTAGGGCCATAAGTAATGTTGTTATAAATAGTTTTGGGAAAGGGATTTGGTTTCTGAAAAACCATGCCTATTTTTTTGCGTATTTCCACCGGATCGATGCCCGCGGAATAAATATTATTGCCTTCAAAAATGATTTCTCCTTCTACACGCGTTCCGTCAATCAGGTCATTCATCCTGTTCAATAACCGCAACAGTGTTGACTTGCCGCAGCCGGAAGGACCAATAAGCGCAGTGACATTATTTTTTGCAAACTCCATGTTGATGTCAGTCAGAGCTCTTACCTGCCCGTAATAAAAATTGACGTTATGCAATGTAATGATAGATTCACCTGCCATGCTTACCACCTTTTCCGCCTTCTCATATAACTGCGGATAACTATCGCAATAAGATCAATGCCCAGAACAAGCGCCACCAGAACAAGTACTGTGCCGTACTGGAGCGGCCTCGTTTCCTCGATATTTGTTCCGGCCGTCGCCAGCACGTAAATATGATAAGGCAAAGCCATAACTTCATCAAAAATAGAACCGGGTAATTTAGCTGTAAAATATGCCGCCGCCGTAAACATGATGGGAGCCGTTTCACCGGCGGCGCGGCCTATTCCCAGAATGGAACCGGTTAAGATTCCCGGTAACGCTGTGGGCAGAACAACCCGGAGCGTGGTCTGCCATTTGGACACACCCAGCGCCAGCGATGCCTCCCGAAAAG
>JBDKVD010000082.1:0-2557 GCA_039679325.1 Smithella sp. | reverse complement strand
GAAGTTAAACGATTTGAGCCGTAAAATTCTGCAAGCGCAGATGGATGTCCTGTTGACAAGGCCCGTGGAATTTGAAAAGAAGTTCGAAAGCATAGCTGCGCTTCCCCAAAAACAAGCGGCAGCCGACGGACTTTTCGAACAGCTGCGAGTATTGAGAAAGAAGCTGGCGGATGAAAATAATGTTCCGGCTTATGTTGTGTTTTCCGATAAGACATTATTGGAAATGGCGGTGGTCCGGCCCCGGGATGCTATTGAAATGCGCGGCATCAGCGGAGTCGGAGAACATAAACTTAGTCTCTATGGCGAGGAGTTTTTGAATGAAATCAGATATTATGAAAATAAGTATTGAACAGGTAAGAATAATGGGTAACGGATTGGTATGGCCCAAAGGCGTCGTGGCTACAGATGAAGGGATTGTCTATGCGGTGGATGCCCGGGGTTGCTGTTCCCATATTACCTCAGATGGCATTACTTCCTTTTTCGGAACACTGGGTGGAACACCGAACGGAATTTGTCTTGATGCGAGAGGAAACTGTATTATCGCCAATACGAGCAACGGGGAAGTTCAATTATTATTTAGCGACGGCAGGCATGATGTTCTGCTGGCCGAAGAACAGGGTGAAATGATATTTTCGCCCAATTTTCCCTTTCTCGATTTGCACGAGAGGCTCTGGGTGTCCTGCTCCGTCGATTATCCTTACCTCGATCCCTCTTCTCGTTCGCCCGTCCCCGTTGGCTGTCTTATCCTTATTGGTAAGGGCGAGCAGCCACGGATTGCCGCCGAAGATGTTTTGTTGATCAATGGTGTCGCTGTGGATGAAGAGGAAAAATTTGTTTATGTGGCCGAGACCATGATGAGACGTATTCTGCGTTTTTCGATAAATGAGGATAATACTCTGGGCGCAAAAGAAGTTTACGGCCCGGAAAATCTTGGTCCGAAGGGTTTTCCCGGCGGTATAGCTTTTGATGAGGCGGGGAACCTCTGGATAGCATTTCCCTCGGCAAATGCCGTAGGTTTCATCGATCCTAACGGAAAATTGGAAATGTTTCTGGAAGATCCGAAAGGGTTGATTCTGAGTACACCGACCGATATCTGCTTTGGCGGGAAAGACAGGAAGACGGCCTTTATTGGTAGTCTGGGCTGTACAAATATTCCCTGTTTTGACGTTCCTTATCCCGGCGTTAAATTAATTCATCAGGCCCGCAAATATTCGTCATAATGCCTGATTGCCGGATCATCCGGCATACGCCGGAGTTTCAGTCCGGCAATCACAAAACCGAAAAATTTCTGCGGAGGACAAGGGGTTGCAACCCCTTGTCCTATCTAACTTATCATAGCTTTAAATTTTAAATATGCCTCGGTCGTATACGATCACTTTCCTGCCGTCCGTCAAATGAGCCGTTACCGTTTTCTGTTCGGTATTGACGAGATCCCAGTGGAGAGCGGAGTCATTAAAGCCAAGTTTTTTCTTCAGTGAAGGGGTTAGCTTTGCCGCATTGCCGTCGTAAGTGTCGCTGTAGGATGAACCAAGCGCTATGTGACAGTTTCCATTTTTTCCGCCGAAATTCTCATCGAAAAGCGTTTCCGCCATGAAACGGTCGATCCGCGAAAAACGCTTGTCCGTAAGCGAAAATTCTCCTACCTGCTTTGCACCGGCGTCCATCGCCAGCTGTTTCTTCACAAAATCCTCGCCGACTTTTGCCTCGATCTTAACGGCTTTTCCTTTGGCAAAGGTGATGCGGACATCCTCGATGTAATTGCCGCTGCGGAAGGAGGGGAGATTGGCATAATAGATTCCTTCCGTCCCGCGCCAGTCGGGAGAGACAAATATCTCGAAACTGGGTATGTTGTGGCCGGAGACGCCAACCCATTTGCGCTTGTCGCCGGGCGTTATGCGTAAATCCAAATTTTCCGATTCCATCTGGAAATATTTGACTTTCAGGGAACTGAGCCTGCTTTTAATGGCTGTGACTTCTTTGTGAATTTGCTGCCACTCGGTGACGGGATCATCGCAATCAAGGTAACAGCCTTTTATTACCTGCGCCGTATATTGCTTCAGAGACATTTTTGCCTGGCGGGCCAATTCGTCCGTGGGGACTATACAGAGCGTCCAGGCGTACTTGCGCAATTCTTCGCGCTTGTCGAGAATGTCCTTGAGCGGTTTGCGGGATACGATAGCCTTGCCGATTTTGGCCGGATCGATGTCCTTGAGGTGGGTGAGCGACTGAGGCGCGTGCAGGTAAATCCTGCCGTTGATGTTTTTGTAAAGCTCTTCGTCTCCGGGGGCGATAAATGTGAGCTGCCTGGGGTTGGCTTTTTGATAAAAGCTCAGTTCCATATTGAATGTGGAAGTCATGCGCTGCACCGGTCGCATGCCGAGATCAAGGAGCCGCGCGTACAGGATTTCCGCCAGTCTCAAAGCGTCAAGATCGTACTGGATAAGCACGATTTCATTTTTTTTCATCGCCACTTTTCTTGCCGTCTTCAACCCCCACAGAAGCACATCGGCATATTTTTCAAGATTATTTTCGGTGAGCATGATCTTTGTTTCCTTTC
>JBDKVD010000081.1:0-2698 GCA_039679325.1 Smithella sp. | reverse complement strand
CTGGAAAAATACGGCAAAAACAGGCTGAAAGGGCAAAAGAAAAAAAGCATTTTACAGATGTTTGTCGCTCAGTTAAATGACTGGCTGATATATGTTTTGTTCGCTGCGGTCATCATCACGCTGTTTCTGAGCGAGTACATTGATTCCATCATTATTCTATCCGTAATCATCCTGAATGCTGTTCTGGGCGTAATCCAGGAAGTTAAAGCCGGCAATGCCATTGAAGCGCTGCAGAAAATGTCGGCGCCAAAATCACTTGTGCGCCGGGACGGAGAGGTCAAGGAAATTGATTCGGAACTGGTGGTGCCGGGCGATATCCTGATTCTTGATGCCGGGCGGTTTGCCTCTGCGGATATCCGTTTAATTGAAACAGCCAATCTTCAGATAGAGGAATCCTCGCTGACCGGCGAATCTGTTTCATCGGAGAAAAACGCTCTGCTCGTTTTGGATCCGAAAACCCCGCTGGGGGATCGTGAAAACCTGGCGTTTATGTCATCCATTGTAACTTACGGCCGCGGTGCCGGCGTTGTCATCGGGACCGGTATGAATACCGAGGTTGGAAAGATTGCCAACATCATTCACGGGCAGGAAGAGGCTAAAACGCCTTTGGAAATTCGGCTAAGTCACCTCGGCAAAACGCTTGGTAAAGTTGCCATCGGGATTTGCCTTTTTATTTTTATCGTCTCCTTGTTTCAGGGCCGTAATCTTGCCGAAATGTTTCTGGTTTCTGTTTCCCTCGCTGTGGCGGCTATTCCCGAAGGATTGGCGGCCATCGTGGCGGTTGTTCTTTCCATCGGCGTGACCAGCATGTCAAAACGAAACGCCATTATCCGTCGTCTGCCTGCCGTGGAGACGCTTGGATCAGTCAATATCATTTGTTCGGACAAAACCGGCACGCTCACGCAAAATAAAATGACTGTCGTGAAGTATTTTACCATCAAAGGTGAATTCGCCGTTTCTCGAGATCAGCAAAACACCGCAACCGAAGATGCTGAATTGTTGGCCAGGACCATGATCCTCTGTTCTGATGCAACCTGGGAAAACGGCCAGGGAACGGGCGATCCTACGGAAATATCCCTGTTGCTGCTGGGCGATGATCTGGGTATAGACCGGAGCGCGTTGCGTGCCGGGAATCAACGTGTGGGTGAGTTCGCTTTCGATTCCAACCGCAAACTAATGTCGACGTTAACCCGCGAAAACGGGAAGTTCACCGTTAATACAAAAGGAGCCATTGATAATCTTTTAAAAATAGTCACGCATGTTCTGGTTGATGGAGAGGCAATTCCCATCACGGATGAACACAAAAAACAATTCGCTCTGGCCACGGAAAGCATGTCAAACCAGGCGCTGCGTACGCTCGGTGCAGCATACAAGCCCGTTGATTCCGTCATTACTGCAGCAGAGATGGAAAAAGATCTAATCCTGATTGGATTGGTGGGAATGATTGATCCGCCGCGAAACGAAGTGAAAGATTCCATTGAACTGGCGAAAAATGCGGGCATCACCTCCATCATGATTACCGGCGACCATAAAAACACCGCTTTCGCCATTGCCAAGGTACTGGGCATCGCAGAAAATATTGATCAGGCCATTACCGGTCAGGAAATGGACGAATTCACGGATGAAGAATTTGCCGGGAAAATATCGGCATACCGGGTTTTTGCCCGCGTATCGCCTGAGCATAAGGTAAGAATTGTGCTTGCCCTTAAAGCGCAGGGCAATATTGTGTCCATGACTGGCGATGGTGTTAATGATGCCCCGTCGTTAACCGCTGCTAATATCGGTGTGGCCATGGGCATCACGGGAACGGATGTTGCTAAAAGTGCATCGGATATGATTTTGACTGATGATAACTATGCGACGATTGTTTCCGCCATCGAACAGGGCCGCAATATTTACAACAACATTAAAAAATCAGTTATCTTTCTGCTGACCAGCAACCTCGGAGAAGTGGTTGCCCTGTTTGTTACCATTCTCTTAGGTTGGGAAGCTGCCCTGCTGGCAACCCAGATTTTATGGATTAATCTCCTCACCGATTCTTTACCCGCAGTGGCCCTCGGCATGGATCCGGGTGATCCGGATGTCATGAAAGAAAAACCGCGAAATCCGAAGGAGAGTTTCTTTGCCGGCGGTTCAGGATTACATGTCGTTGCAGGAGGTATTTTAATTGGAGCAATAACCATTTTTGCTTTCTGGTACGGATACTTTGAACATGGCTACAGTCCGTTTGATTCTTCCGTTCCGAAAAATGTGGTGGAATACGCGCGAACAATGGCTTTCATGACCATTATTTCTTGTCAATTAATTTATTCTTTGGCGTTTCGGAACAGGACGAAATCGATTTTTACAATTGGCGTCTTCTCCAACAAATATCTTATCGGGGCTATCGTCCTTGGTCTGCTCCTGCAATTGATCGTTATAGGCATTCCAGTTATGCAAAATGCCTTCAGGTTGCAAATGCTGGATGCTCAAGGATGGATGATTGTGATCGTCCTGGGATTAGTACCCTTGACCTTCAACGAATTATCAAAGATATTTTTACGTGCTAACAAAAACAAAAGCTGAGGCAATGGACGACACGAGGTTAAAGCCCGAACAGGATACCATTTAGGATGCAATAGTATAAGTTGTTGTATATAACCTTTAAACGGCGGCCTTATCTGATTATTGCCTTTTACAAGCAAAGTGAAAGAAATTC
>JBDKVD010000080.1:0-8398 GCA_039679325.1 Smithella sp. | reverse complement strand
ACAACGGATATATTGTTTATCTGCAATAAAATATCGCCCATAATCTACCTTAACCCCGCTCAACGGGATAATTGCGTTAACGAAATTATTTTCTGCAGAAAAGCAGCAAATAATTTCTAACTTACTAATATGAAAACGGCCAGAGCCGGAAGCTGGAACGCACAATTCTCCACAATTCGGCAATGCCGCGCGGTTCAAATAAAATGAATAAAACAATCGCCAATCCGAAAACAAATTCCCTCAAGGGCGCCATATTTAATCCGGAACTGGTTATGAAACCCATATTCATCAGTAATCCCGTGAGATAGCGTAAAAGTTCATTCAGCAGTGTGATGAAGGTCGCCCCGAATATAGCTCCGGGAATATTGCCCATACCGCCGATGATAACCATGGCAATGTACTCTACGGAAAGGCCCAGATTAAAAGGTTCCGCCGTCACACTGACCATGTAATAAGCCCAGAGCGCCCCGGCAAATCCGGCATAAAAAGAACTGATGGCAAAAGATAAAAGTTTATATTTAAAAATCGGAATGCCCATTCCTTCGGCAGCCCGGTCGTTATCCCGAATAGCAATAAAAGCACGTCCGTATCTGCTGCGCATGATATTTACGGCAAACCAGGTCATCAAGACAAGACTGATGAAGATCATAAAGAAAAACGGCCGGTCACCGGCTATTTCCCATTGGAGTAATTGCGGGGGCGGCAGCGTAATACCCATTGTTCCCTGCGTCACGCTGTCCCAATGAACCAGAACATATTCAATAATAAACTGACCCGCGAGTGTGGCAATGGTTAAATACAATCCCTTTAACCGCCCCGAAGGAATTCCGAAAATCATGCCCACAAGAGCGGTAATGACACCGGCTGCCGGGATGGCCAGATAAAAACCAACGTCGAAACGCGTGGCCAATACGGCCGCCGCATAAGCGCCGACGCCAAAGAAGGCGCCGTGTCCCAATGATATCTGTCCGGTATACCCGACTAGAATATTCAGGCCGATGGCGGCGATGGCGGCAATTCCGATTGTATTGATAACGTACAGCATATAAGAACTGACGAGAAAAGGAGCGGCGAAGAAAAATAAAAGCAGAAAAACACACATGGAAACACGCCCATAATCCGTATCAAATACAGTCAATTCCTGGGCATAATTTTCGCGATAATTACCGCAGGGATGAAACGAAAATCTTCTCATTTAAACCCTCTCAATTTCCACCAGACCGAATAAGCCGTAAGGTTTAACTAATAATATAAAAACAAGCACAATATAAGGTACGACATCGCGCAGCGACGGCGATAAATAGCCGCCGGTAAATGTTTCCAGAAGGCCGATGATTATACCGCCGATGATCGCACCGCTGATGCTGTCGAGCCCTCCCAGAATGACTACCGGAAAGACCTTCAATCCGATAGAGCTCAAATCGTGGACATTAACACCATTGATGATCCCCAGTACAATACCGCTCATACTGGCCACAAGAGCCGCAATAGCCCAGGAAAGTGCAAACACGCGCCGCACATGAACGCCCAAAGATAAGGCGGCTTTCTGATTATCGGCTACCGAGCGCATATATATTCCCTGCGATGATTTTTTAAAGAATAATCCGAACAAAACCAGAAAAACGATACTGATGACCAGTGTTGCCGTATAAACGGGAGCAATATAGATGGAACCCCAGCGCAGGGCCATAAAATCCGGCAAAAATTTCGGATAAGTTTGCAGATCACCGCCCCAGATAAACAGAATAATTCCTTTGAACATAGCTGCGAGGCCGACCGTCAGCATGATAACAAAAATCAGTTTTTCACCGATCAGCGGCCTTAAGAAGAATCTTTCAATTAAAAATCCCAAAAGAAAGCATCCGGCCAGCGTTAAAACAAAGGCGACAAAAATGGGAAGATTCGCCCAGGTAATCAATGCCAGAAAGAAAAACGCTCCCAGGGCCAGCAGTTCGCCGTGGGCAAAGTTCAATACACTGGACGATTTAAAAATCATAACAAAGCCCATGGCTGATATTCCGTAAAGGAGCCCGATGCAAACACCGTTAACCAGGAGCTGAAGGAAAAAATCCATTTTATTCCACCTTATTTATTTTTACTGTTGTTTCAATTTCACCGATGCGGCCGTCACGGTAACGAACCTTGCCCAGCACGCTGACGCTTTTCTCGTTTCGGTACATTGCCTCTATAATCTTTATATACAGCCCGTAAACAAAGCGCCGTCTGACTTTACCTGTACGGGTAAGCTCCTCTTCATCTGCATCAAGTAATTTGTATAGCAGTATAAATACTTTAATTTTCATTAAGTCTGGAAGTTGCTCGTTGACTTTCTGCACTTCTTTTAAGATCAATTCTTCGACGGCAGACTGTTGGGAAAGATCCATATATGTTGTATAGGGAATCATGCGTTCTTCCGCCCAGTTGCCGACATTTCCCAGGTCAATATTGATCATTGCCGTTATAAAGGGCCGGTTTTCGCCAAAAATTACCGCTTCTTTAATATAGGGGCTGAACTTCAAGCGGGTTTCAATGAAATCAGGAGAAAACGCTTCGCCGCTCTTGTTGCGGATGATGTCTTCTTTCCGGCCTATTATCAATAAATGTCCGTCGGCGTCAACATAACCGGCGTCACCTGTTTTCAGCCAGCCGTCCATAAAGGCATTCTGTGTTGTTTCATAATCCTTATAATAGCCGGAAAAGACAGCCTCGCTTTTCACCAGAACTTCCTGATCATCGGCAATTTTTACTTCAGTTAAAGGCAATGGCTTGCCAACCGTTTCCAGTTTTACTTCATTATCCGGCTGCAATTGAAAGATGCCGCCCGCTTCAGTTAAGCCGTAACATTGTTTGAGATTTAAACCGACGGCGCGGAAGAAATGAATTACATCCGGACTGATGGGGTGGCCGCCTGTGAAAGCTCCGCGAAAGTGCGAACAGCCGATACGATCGAGAAGCGGGCGGTAAACTAATATTGACATCAGTTTATATAAAATTTTCAATGTTACGGGTATATTCTGTTTCTTTGAAGTTTTCTCGACAATTTCTTTGCCTACCGACTCGCCGAGGTAGAACAAATTTCTCTTCAGCCAACCGGCATCGGATACCTTCACCCGAATGCTGGAGGCCATATCCTCCCAAAAGCGCGACGAGGTTATAATTAAAGACGGGCCGATGTCGCGAAAATCTTCCAGTACGGTTTCGGCTGTTTCGGGGAAATTAATGGTCATCGCACTTTGCAAAGCAACGCCTAAGCACCACATTTGATCGACTATCCAGGCGGGAGGCGATATGGATATCCAATTTTCCCCTGGTTGGATGCCATTGGCTTCAGTCCACTGCATGGCGATGGAAACCAGATTGCGATGGGAAAGCATGGCAAGTTTAGGAATACCGGTCGTCCCCGACGTCTGAATCATTACGGCAATATCATCAACTCGACCTTTGTTTATCTCCTCGTCAATGAATTTCCTGTTCTCCTCAAGATATTTTTCACCTGTTTCCAGCAGTTTCGCATAGCTTATCAACCACGGATCGCTCTCGTAGGAAGTCATTCCGGTGGGATCTATGTAAACAACTTTTTTGATAAAAGGCAGTTTTTCTTTAATTTCCAGAAGCTTGTCTGTTTGTTCCTGATCCTGAACTACAACAATCGGTGAGTCAATGCGGCTGATCGAAGTATTTAATTCTTCGGCAATAGATGATGTAAATAAATTCAGCGTCATGACCCCCAGAGCATGCGCTGCAGAGGCTGAAAACAACCATTCCGGATGATTCTCTACAATCAGGCAAAGGGTATCGCCGCGTTTAAGTCCCAGGGCGGCAAATCCGGCAGCGGTCTTTTCCATGTAACGATAATAATCCGCCCAGGTGTATTTCTGCCAGATACCAAAAGCTTTGTCCCGGACAGCAGTTTTTTTGTCGCCGTATTCAGACGAATTTGCAGCCAGAATTTGCGGAAGTGTCTTGGAACCGGGACCTTTTTTTTGTGCTGTTGAATCCAAAATATTATGCCTGTTGCCTTCCATTTTTCTCATACCAAGTTAGGCAAAGAATGCAACTTGGTCTCATAAAGTATCAACATCACCCAGGTAAGCTTTAATCACTTCCGGATGATTGCTTATTTCTTCAGGCGTTCCTTCGCCCAGTTTTTCACCGAAATTTAATACCATAATACGCTTGGAAATACTCATGACGATGGACATATCATGTTCAACCAAAATCATCGTGAGCCCCCAGGTTTGATTTAATTCCAGGAGGAAACGAACCATATCTTCTTTTTCTTCCAGATTCATTCCGGCAAAAGGCTCATCTAAAATTAACAGTCGGGGTTCCAGAGCCAGCGCCCTGCCTAATTCCACCCTTTTCATCATTCCATAAGGCAGCGATCCGACGGTTTTTTTACGGATGGGCTGCATTTCCAGAAAATCGATTATTTCTTCCAGAATTTGCCGATGGCGTATTTCTTCTTTTCTAACCGACGGTGAAAACAGGCAGGAATTCAAAAAGCTGTAACGGCAATGAATATGCCGCGCGAGAGTCATATTGGCAAGGACTGTCATTCCCGGAAACAACTCAATATTTTGAAATGTCCTGCCAATGCCTACGGAAACAAGTTCATGCGTATGCAGGTTGGTAATATCCCGGTCATTGAAAATGATCCGCCCTTGTTGAGGATGATAGAAGCCGGTAATGCAGTTGAGTAAACTTGTCTTACCGGCTCCGTTGGGACCGATGATGGACATCAATTCGCCTGTATGGACATCTAGATCAACATCTTTAACGGCGACAACACCGCCAAAGCTCAAACGCAGGTTTTTAATTGCCAATTCGGCTTTCTTATCTTCTTCTTTCCGGTCATTCACTATTGACAGCCGGCCGCGAAAAGCTTTCATGTAAATCCTTTGGAACATTAAAATCCGTATCTACCGCTGATATTCCTCTTTGCATTCAAGATGACACCGAGGCGGCTAGGAGAAGGCGACGCAGGCGTACCTTTTACGTACTCCGGGGAGCCGACGACGACGCCAACAAAGGTGCCGCTTGAATGCAAAAGGAATCAACTACTTCTTGAGCAATTTAATCTTATCCTTACCCGGGACATAAAAATTAGTCAAAGGCACGAACGATCCGTCTTCCTTTACTTTCACCATCCGGGCTGTAAATGATGCACCGTGATCCTGGGCAGTATATGTAACTTTGGGTATTAAACCGCCAAAATCTTCGTTTCGAAATGATTCCATTGCGGCATTGATGGTTTCCGGATTAATATTTTTTGATTTTTCATAAGCACGGATAAAGGCTCGCTCCATGATCATGCCTACGGCAACTCCCTCCCAGTAGGAAGCATCAAATTTGTTAACCGTTCCGTAGCGCTTCCAGAGTTCTTTCATTACGTTCATTCCGGCAGATTTATCACTCGGGAGAGCTCCCGGAAATTGAATAACAAGACGGTCTCTAATCAATCCTTTGCTCATTTTAAAGAAATCCGGATCAGTTGATGTCCACGTTCCCAAGAACAACGGATTGTATTTAATCCGATCAGCGCTCTTGAATGCCGTAATAATAGCGGAAGGCAGCATCTGAATGAAGATATACTCCGCACCTGCTTTCTGCAAACGGAGCAATTCCGTATTCAGATCAACTGTTTTAGGAGGAAATTCTTCAATGGCCACGATATCGATATTCAGCTTTTTCGCATACTCCTTGCTGGGTTCATGAATCGACCGGCCATAGGCATTATTAAATGTAAGCAACCCGACTTTGGGAGCACTTTTTCCCTTGTGAATTGCCTTGATGTATTCCAGAACGGCTTGACAATCCATCTTATAGCTTCCGAAGGGCAGGTACATGTAACCAATCGGCTTCTCCAGAATTTCCCAACTGGTCGAATAATTGATCGTAGGTATTCTGTATCTTTGTACAATCGGTTTGGCAGCCAGACCTTCACCGGCACCCCAGGTGGCGATCATATCAACTTTATCCCGCAGTGCAAACTTCTGAACGGCGGCAACGGCTTCGGGCACTTTATAAGCGGTATCTACCGAAATCATCTCAATTTTATTGCCGTATACTCCACCTTTAACTTCGTTAACATATCGGAAATAATCGCGTTGACCTTTTTCATGAAACTTGCCCCAGCTCGAAGCGGGACCGGTCATATTAATCGCTGCACCAACTTTAATTGTTTTAGCCTGCACATCGCATAAACCAGCAAGCAGGAGAACTGCGGCTATTAACCCCATCAAAATGTTTATCTTTTTCATTTTCCCTCCTCTTCTATGTTTTTCGATTACCATTTAACTAAGACGGCCTCGTAAAAAGGCCGGATGCTGCGTTGCGCTTCATCCCTCGTCACTGCGGCGTACGCTAAGTACTCCTCATTCCTCATGATTCGCGCGCCTTGCCTGCGGCCTTTTTACGAGGTCGTCTGTAAATCACCACTTTTATGACTTTTTACGAGTCCATCAACTAAAATTACAGCAAAAAAAAACCGTGGGCTGATATTCATCTGCCCACGGTTCATTTCCCTTGGAAAGGGTCATAACCCAGTCAGGCAGACCTTCTTAAAGCTAAAGCTAAAAAAAGTAAAAAAAGTTGCCTGATGACGACCGAATTTTTTAAACATAATCAATTAACCTTTCGAGGCTTGCCTATAGTGCAAATAACTGGACAAAGTCAAGAAAAAAATACTATAAAGTGCCGCAATAGAGATCATATACTCTGACACCGGTTTAATTCTACATTAACATACCGCAGTATTCTTTCTGTAGATTATCGGGGAAAATAAATATTTAAAATATTGATTGATTTCATGCCTGTTGAAAAGACGAGAACTACAAGTATTTTGCTGTTTGTTTTCAGATGCATTCCCTGGACAGTGCGAAAAGGTTTATTTCTGCTGCTATTCGCCCTTTTTTACCATCTGGTTCCTAAGAATCGCCTGATAGCTCTGCATAATCTCCGCTGCTCTTTTCCCGAAAAAGAGATGGCGGAACTTATTCGCATTACCAAAGGTGTTTACCGCAATTTCGCCATTGTAGCAGCAGAATTTTTTGACCTGCCTTATATAAACAAGGACAATATTCACAAATGGCTGGATGTAAAAGGTCTGGAAAATTATCAGAAAGCCAATGCCAAGGGTAAAGGCACCCTCTCTATCGTTGCCCACTTCGGTAATTGGGAATTGATGGCAATTGCCGGTTCCATATTCCTTAAACCAATGCACATAGTTTATCGTCCACTGGATAATCCGGCTTTTGAAAATATAGTCACGTACGTGCGGACTGTTCAGGGCAATGCAATGATTCCGAAGGAGAAATCGGCGTTACGTATCATCCGGTTGTTGCGAGACAATCAGCTGATCGCCATACTCAATGATCAAAATGTAGCTCGCGACGAAGGTGTGTTTGTTGATTTTTTTGGACGTCCCGCCTGCACAGGCACAGGACTGGCCGCAATGGCTATCAGTTCCGGCGCTCCCGTTCTTCCATGCTTCATGGCCAGACAAAAGTCAGGAAAATATCTGCTAATCCTGAAACCGGCAATTGAAGCCGTTTGCACGGACGACTACGAAAGAGATGTATTAGTGAACACTCAACGTTTTACTAAAATCGTCGAAGAAGTTATCCGCGAATATCCGGATCAGTGGTTCTGGATTCATCAACGCTGGAAGACGAAGCCCTGGCAGGCTTAATAATATTGCAGGAGATGAAATGAAGTTAAAGGGTATTATTACGGTTATTCGAATTCCTTTTCTTATTTTGGCATTGATACTGGGTATCCTGGGCGCATCTGTTGCCTGGTATGAATCGAGGCTCTTCGGTTCAATGTTTAACCTGGTTTATGCAGTTCTCGCGACAATCGGTTTGCTGATTGCCCATGCAGCCGTAAATATTTTTAATGATTATTTCGATGCTAAAAGCGGTCTTGATTATAAAACGAATCGAACTCCTTTCAGCGGCGGCAGCGGCGCTACACCGGACGGTCTGATGACGATTCAGCAGGACCTCTGTCTGGGCATTGTCTGTCTTATAATTCTTATCCCTATCGGCACATTCTTTGTTTTGGAAAAGGGCCTGATGCTTTTACCTCTTTTGATTGCCGCTCTACTTCTGATTCTCCTCTATACGCCTGTTATTTTAAAAATGGGCTACCCCGAATGGTCTCCCGGTCTGGGACTCGGAATTCTGCCGGTTATGGGTGCCTATTATGTGCATACCGGCGCATATTCCTGCACCGCTTTTATTGCCTCAGTGCCTTCTTATTTGCTGGTGCATAATCTGCTTTTACTTAACGAGTTCCCCGACGTCGAAGCGGACAAAACAGTCGACAGACGGACTCTGCCGATTGTTATAGGAAAGAAAAAAGCGGCTTACGTTTTTTGTGCATTCATTATAAT
>JBDKVD010000079.1:0-2526 GCA_039679325.1 Smithella sp. | reverse complement strand
CCGTCGCGATCCAGGTAGGCGGCAATGGAGCCGGGCGTATGTCCGGGCGTATGCAGACAATACAGTTTTTCCGATCCAAATTGCAGGACTTCCTCTTGGCCTTTAAGTTTCAGGTCTATTTTCGTCGGCGGGAAATTAGCGCCGTACCAGTTGGCAGCCGTACGAACAGGATCACCTTTTTCGACGGCCGGGGCATCCAGCTCATGAATAACAATTTTCGTATGGAAATTCTTCTGAAAAAACGGGGCGGAACCAATGTGGTCGATGTGGCAATGCGTTAATATCAAATGGGATATGCGGTCGGCATTGATTCCCAGCATTTGAATATTCTGAATGATTTTCGCCGTACTGCGCCCTGCTCCGGCATCAATCAGGATAACATCGTCACCAAAATCGACCAGATAAACCGCCGCATCATCCGCCGAGGTTAGATTAGATCCGCCTACCTGATAGACACCGCGAATTATTTCTTCAGCTTTCATTCTCATAGCAATATCCCTTCTGCTTCCGTTATTGCCGATTGAGCGGCATAGAGATTCCGGATAAAATAGAACAAAACAAGATAACTGCAAATATTGTTCCGGTCATCATGCCCCTCCTTCATTGAAGGTACCGATCACTTCATTGACATCTTTAATATTATTATATTTAAGATAGTCCTGCATTCCTTCCAGGATGTCCGTCGTGGCGCGGGGATTAACGAAATTAGCAGTGCCCACCTGCACGGCCCTGGCTCCCAACACCATAAATTCCAGAGCATCACTCGCGGTCATAATTCCGCCGATTCCAATAACCGGAATGGAGACGCGCTTGACCACCTGCCAGACCATCCGCAAAGCAACCGGTTTGATAGCCGGACCGGAAAGGCCGCCGGTTATATTTTTCAAATGCGGGGTTCTTGTCTTCAAATCAACCGACATGCCGGTTAAAGTATTGATTAAGGATAAGGCGTCCGCGCCCGCTTTTTCTACGGCAACGGCGATGGCCGTAATATCCGTGACATTGGGAGTAAGTTTGATGATGACCGGCAAATCCGTTTCTTCCTTAACCTTCCGGGTTACCAAAGCAGCTATTTTGGGATCGGAGCCGAAGCTTAAACCGCCTTTTTTCACATTGGGGCAGGATACATTTACTTCCAGAGCGTGCACACCTTCGACAGAGCTTAATTTTCTGGCCACTTTTTGATATTCGGCGTAAGATTCACCGTAGATATTGGCGACTACGGCAACATCATGTTTTCTTAAAAAGGGTAGTTTTTCTTCGATAAAGACATCGACCCCGATATTCTGCAACCCGATGGCATTGAGCATACCACCTGTCGTTTCCATAATGCGGGGCGGCGGATTGCCCGGGCGCGGCTGCAGAGACAAGCCTTTTACCACAATTGCCCCCAACCGGTTTAAATCGACATAGTCAGAGTATTCTTCACCATAACCGAATGTTCCGGATGCCGTCATCACCGGATTTTTCAGCCTGAGCTTGCCGATCTGTACTGCCATCTGCGGGACTGTTTTTGTTTTCATGCTTTCCGATTACTCCCAGATAACATCTTCGAGATTAAATACCGGCCCATCCGAACATACACGCTTATAGACAGATTTGCCTGACACATCTTTAACGGCTACCGCACATCCCATGCAGGCTCCGGTTCCGCAGGCCATCCGCTCTTCCAGCGACACCTGACAATGGAAACCGGTTTTGGCAAGAATTCCGGCCAGTGTTTTCATCATTCCCCTGGGACCGCAGGCATAAACTGCCGTATTTGCGGGATCGTATTTCTTAATGTCTTTTTGAAAAGCGCGAGTCACAAACGATTTTTGGCCCGACGTCCCGTCATCAGTGCAAAGATGCATATTGCCGCAAAGCTCCGTCAATTTATCCAGGCCGACAAGTTCTTTTGCTGTTTTCGCGCCTACGTAAAAGCTCAGGCAGTATGGCGCCACACCAGCATCCTTACAGAAATATTGCGCGAGCATTGATAAAGGCGCCACGCCGATTCCACCGGCAATAAAGACAATATTTTCTTTTTCCGGAAAGATTTTGTAGCCGCCACCCAGCGGGCCATGAATTTCCACATGCGATCCTGAAATTAAGCCCGCCAATATTTGCGTTCCTTTGCCAACAACGCGATAGAGAAGCTCTATTTCAGAAGAAGACTTTTTCCGGGAAAAAGAATAGATGCTGATCGGCCGGCCTAAAAACGGTTCGACAAGCCCGGCGACTCTGATCATGATAAACTGTCCGGGCAAAGGTTTGCCAAAATCTCCGGGCAGCGCAATTTTCATCAGGAAAAATTGAGGCTGAATTTCTTCGTTTTTTAATACCTGACCGATGTAAATATCTTTAGCCATTTCAACCTTCGAAATTATCATATGTCCGCCCACATTATTAATGCATCCTCATGCGTATCAGTATAATACAGCGGTCTTCTTCCTTTTACTACAAAACCGCATCGGCGGTAAAGATTAATTGCTCCGGCATTCGATTCCCGAACTTCGAGCGTCTGAGATTTTACTCCCGCCTGCT
>JBDKVD010000078.1:0-9043 GCA_039679325.1 Smithella sp. | reverse complement strand
GGATGGCTGTTTGGCCGGCATTTTGATCATACAACCGAATTTATCAGTTCGAATATGATCAAACCGGACCTCGAAACTAAGCTCGCTTATGGTTTTTAGGGAAAATTGACTTTTTCAGGGACGACTACTTAGCGTACGCCGCAGTGACTAGGGATGAAGCGCAACGCAGCATCCGGCCTTTTTACGAGGTCGTCTGAATTGATATCAGCTGTGTTCTCCGACGGGGAAGTCCTTTGCCAGCGCCAGTTTTTTTCGCGCCTCGGCCAGCGTTTCATCAAAATAACTTTCCAGCTTGGCATTGACGCCGCGCAGACCGGCAACGACTGCATTAGCCCATTCCAGGTAATCAAATCTTCTTTGCCATGACCAGTTTTGCGGTGGAAAGTTTGCTATATCACCGATGTTGCAGATTTTATCGGCCAGCTTTAACTGCTTGGCCCTCAAAGAAAGAGAAGGTGCCTTTTCAATTTGTCTGGCTTTCCTTTCCTGTTTAGGCAAACTCTTATCGTCGCTGACTTCCAGCACCAGAGCAAGAACGTCTTCTCCGAAATTATCGAGTATTTCTTTCCGGGTAGTATTCGTATCTTCTATTGTATCGTGCAGAAGTGCAGCCACAATAGTGGTGACCTCATATACGTCACCGATAGTCCATAAAACGTTGGCGACTTCAATGGGATGATTTATATATGGCGACGCCTGTTCATCTTTGCGCCGCTGATTGCGGTGTTTCTCCGCGGAGAATTTCATCGCTTTCAAAAATACCGAAAGATCGTTCTGCAATATTGTCCTCCTCAATTTGTTAATAATTTATCATAAATGATCAATCTCTGCAAAGATTCTGACCGTTGTGCAGCTATCCAATTGTTAACTTTTTGTTATTTGCAGGCGAAATGGTATAATGTTTTACAGTTGATTTTATTCTCAAGGCAATCCCGTCGCATCGATTTAAGCAGGAAGGATTGTAATATGTCGGAGACAAAAGAAGAAAGAATGTCTTTGATTAACCCGGCGACCGGTGAGAATGCAGGTTACATCAGGCAGGATAGTATTGATGTGCTGGACAAGGCTGTTAAGAAAGCAAAAATTGCGCAGGTTGACTGGGCCAAAAAGGCGTTTAATGAAAGAGCAATCCATATCTTGGCGATTCGTGATTTTGTCGCCGCTGAGGCGGACAGAATTGCCGGTGTCATAGCGACAAGCACAGGAAAAACACGGGTCGGGTGGATGCGTTGAGTGCCGAGGTTATTCCTGCCGCCATGGGCGCAGGCTATTATGCGAAAAAGGCAGAACTGTTTTTGCGTAAGGAAAAACTTCGGCCCGGCAATCTTCTCTTCGCCAATAAGATATCCTGGATTGACCGTGTTCCCTGGGGGGTGATCGGAATAATCAGCCCCTGGAATTATCCCTTTGCCATTTCTTTTCATGAAGTTGTCATGGCCCTGATGGCGGGCAATGCCGTCGTCCTGAAGGTTGCCACTCAGTCGCAGGAGGTGGGTGAGATCATCGGTGAAGCCATGAACGCCGGCAAACTGCCTGATGGTCTTTTCAATCTCGTTCGTCTTCCGGGGCGCATCGCCGGAGATGCCTTTATCGCGTCGGGAATTAATAAACTTTTTTTTACCGGTTCCGTGGTCGTCGGTAAGGAGTTGATGGCCAAAGCCGCCGCCAGACTGTTGCCGCTCTCCCTGGAGTTGGGAGGGAATGACGCCATGATCGTCTGCAACGATACAGATCTCCGGCGCGCGGCAGGCGGCGCCCTCTGGGCTGGATTCTCCAACTGCGGTCAATCCTGCGGAGGCTTCGAACGTGTTTTTGTGGAAAAAGGCGTTTATGCAGCTTTTACCACTCTGCTGCGGGAAAAAACCGCCGAACTTCGACAGGGTTATGACCATGATTTCAACGTGGATATCGGTGCGCTGGGCAACCGGGAGCAGTTGGAAAAAGTGAAAGCTTATGTGCACGATGCCCTGGAAAAAGGTGCGAAAATTACCTCTGTGTCCCGGCAAAAAGAGCCGACCGAAGACGGATTTTTTCATCCGGCAATGGTCCTGGAAAACGTAAACGATGCAATGATGGTGATGCGGAAAGAAATTTTCGGTCCCGTCCTTGCCGTCATGCAGGTGGAAGATATCGAGGAGGCAATTTGCCGCGCCAACGATTCCCATCTCGGCTTGACCGCTTCGGTTTGGACGATAAACCATGAAAAGGGGCGCAGCATTGCGTCACGACTGCAGGCAGGCGCTGTGATGATCAACGACCATCTGATGAGTCATGGTCTGCCGGAGACCCCCTGGGGAGGATTCAAAGAATCGGGCATCGGCCGGACTCACGGCCGGCTGGGGCTGGAAGGAATGACGCAGCCCAAGGTTATTATTGATGATATCATGCCCCGGGTTAAGAAAAACATGTGGTGGTATCCCCACGGGAAAGAAGTATACGAAGGCTTAAAGGGAGTACTGAATTTCCTGTATGCCCCGAATGCGGCTTTGCGCTTTCAGGGCATGATGAAAATGTTGAAGCTTTTTGCGAGAGCCTTCAAAGAATGAAAATTTCCATTTCTTTCCATAACATGAAATCACGCCATTAATGCCTTGATTTCGCTGCCTTCTATCTTTTCCTTTTCGAGGAGTAAAAGAGCGCCCTGAACAAGAATGTCTCTTCGCGACTGCAGGATTTGCACAGCCCGATTGTATTCGCCGGAGATGATTTCCCGGATTTCCCGATCAATCATTTCCGATGTCGCTTCACTGTAGTCGCCGCCTTCCCGGTTGCCCATATCCAGAAATTGGGGACGCTTCTCCGGAGACAGGTAAACCTGCCCCAGTGTTGTACTCATGCCATATTCCCGAATCATGCTTTTGGCGATATCAGTAGCCCGGGCGAGATCATTATGAGCGCCCGTCGAGATATCATTGAAAATGATTGCTTCCGCAGCGCGTCCACCCAGCAGGGAGGCGATCTTGTTGAGCAGTTCTGTTTTTGTCATGAGGAATCGGTCTTCCGTCGGGACCTGCATGGTATATCCCAAAGCAGAGATGCCCCGGGGAATGATGGAAATTTTCTGGACGGGATCAGTACCCGGCAGAGACAGTGCGACTATGGCATGTCCCATCTCGTGGTAGGCGACGGTTTCCCTTTCCCGCGGATTGATCAGACGGTTCTTTTTTTCCAGTCCCGCGATGATTCTTTCTACCGCTTCTTCAAATTCCGCCAACCCCACTTCCTTTTTGTTCCGGCGGACGGCAAGAAGCGCCGCCTCGTTTACCAGGTTGGCGAGATCGGCGCCGACCATTCCCGGTGTCATGTTGGATAAGAGGTCAAGATCCACATCCGGCCCGACTTTGATGTTCTTCATGTGAACCAGTAGAATTTCTTTTCGGCCCACCTTGTCCGGGCGGTCGACAAGCACATGGCGGTCAAAGCGCCCGGGACGCAGTAATGCCGGATCAAGGATTTCCGGTCGGTTGGTGGCGGCCATGAGGATGACGCCGACTTTAGTGTCAAAACCATCCATTTCTACGAGGAGCTGATTCAGGGTTTGTTCCCTCTCATCGTGACCGCCAAGTGTACCAAATCCGCGGGCCTTGCCGAGGGCATCCAACTCATCGATAAAGATAATACATGGCGCCCTCTTCTTGGCCTGATCGAAAAGATCGCGCACACGGGCGGCACCCATGCCCACAAACATTTCGACAAATTCCGACCCGCTGATACTGAAGAATGGTACGCCGCTTTCCCCGGCTACGGCCTTGGCCAACATTGTTTTACCTGTGCCGGGCGGGCCCACCAGAAGAATTCCCTTGGGAATTTTGCCGCCCAGTTCAGTAAATTTGGCAGGCGTTTTCAAAAATTCAATAACCTCCATCAGCTCCTGCTTGGCTTCATCCACGCCCGCTACGTCATTGAAGGTTACGTTCAACTCATCCTGCATATAGATTTTGGCTTTATTTTTACCGAGGGTCATAAAGCCCGCCTGCTGAGATCCCATACGCTGTATCATGAAGTACCAGATGCCGACAAACAGGAGAATCGGGAGCACCCAGGAAAGAATATCCCGCAGAAAGGTGGATTCAATTTCACCTTTAAAGGTGATTTTATATTGATCCAGCAGTTTGGAGAGTTCCGGGTCGACACGAATTGTCCGGAAACCTTTAGTTTCTCCAGACCCGTCCATTTTCATTTTGCCTTCGATCTGATTGGCTGTAACCGCCACTTCCGTGATCTTGCCTTCTTTCAGCATACTTAGAAACTGGCTGTAAGGTATTACCTGAAAGGCGAACATGGAAGCGATGTAGCTCTGGATGATGAGAACCGCCCATATGCCCAGTAAAACATACCAGATTGAGAATTTGTGCTTGTTTTCCATATTCCACTCCTTCCCGGCGCCGTCGTTCCCGTGAATTTTACTAAATTATATCCGCAACCACAAGATAAATTAAGATCAGGAAAAGATTCATGTTGACGCTGCTTTTTCCATTTGACCATTTGCTCTTTTCAGTGTACGGAAACCAATAATGACCCGAAAAAAGAGGCTGCTCAGGCTTATGGTTTCCTCTGGTTTTCAGGGCCTAACCCCACAAAGGAGGAAACAATTCATGGAGACTTTTAACCAGGCTAAATTGACGGACGTTAAAATAAATCCCGCCAACCTTTACAAGGAAGAAACTTTTACTGATCTGACTTATGCTACAATCCGATGTTTCACACCAGTTAAAATTGACGGATCGATTGATGAGAGCAGGGATGTAATTTATACTGGAATAGCCCAGCTTATGTCCCCCAATGGACCGGTTCCGGTTCAGTGCCACATTGAAGGGGCAACAAATCTCGGCGAAGCAGCAAACAGGTTGCCTGATGCAATTGAAAAAACGGTTAAGGCAATGGTTGCTGAGGCCAAAGAAAAAGAACGCAAGGAAGCATCCCGCATTGTCGTTCCCTGACAGCACAGCAGTAAACAGCTTTAATCTCCGGATGGAACAAAAAATCTGAGGGAAGTTTTTGTTATGCCTATTTATGAATATAGATGCGATAAGTGCAAAAATGAATTCGAAGTTGTGACTATAAGCATGAGCGAAAAAGTAAAGGCTGTCTGTCCGAAATGTAAATCCAGAAAAATCAGCAAAATGATGTCCAGCTTCGGGTTGGGAAAATATGCCTCGTCAAGTTCGGGCGGCTATGATAATGCCGGTGCATCCGGAGGCTCCGGATGCGCATCATGCACCTCCCCGGACTGCTCGTCCTGCAGGCATTAAATTTATCGACAATAAATCAAGCAGCACTCTGTGCCTATTTTTTGGGCTCAAGTCGCCACAGGCTTTCTCAAAATATAACCTGAAGGTTTTATTCTTAACTTTAAATGGCGGAAAATAGCACGTTAAAAGAAAAGATGACTTCTGCGCCGCGCAATCCGGGTGTTTATATTATGCGCGATGAGCAGGGTAAGGTGATTTATGTCGGTAAAGCCAATGATTTGAAAAGTCGCATCGCCTCGTATTTCACCGGTAAAGATACGCGCCCGATGGCGCCTTTTTTGATGGCCCGGGTCAACGACATCGAATTTATCACCACCACAACGGGAAAAGAAGCGCTGATTCTGGAAAATAACCTTATCAAGAAGCACCGCCCCCGTTACAACGTTATTTTGCGCGACGATAAAACTTATTATCATCTGTCGCTTGATCCGGCGGAAAAATTTCCTCGCCTGCAACTGGTGCGCAAAAAAATGAACAATGCCGCGCTCTATTTTGGCCCTTATCCATCGGGACTTGCCGCCCGGGAAACATTAAGGTTTGTTCAACAGGTTTTTCCATTGCGCACTTGTCGTAACAGGGATTTTCAACTGCGTTTACGGCCATGCCTTGAATATCAGATCGGGCGTTGTCTTGCTCCCTGCAAAGGCTTGATTGACGAGGCGGCCTATCGAAAATTGACCGACGGCACTGTGGCTTTCCTTCAGGGGCGCAGGCGGGAATTGATAACCGATTTAAAAAAGCAGATGGAAGAAGCGGCCGAGTCATTCAATTATGAAGATGCGGCGCGTTTGCGCGACCGTATCGGTGCACTTACGCACACACTGGAAAAACAAAATGTGGATTGGGCAGGCAATCAGGATCAGGATGTGCTGGGTGTGCATAGTGAAGGTTATATTTACCAGTTCTGCATTTTATTTGTACGCGGCGGCAAGTTGCTGGGCAGCAAGTCATTCACACCGGTAAAAACAAAAGCAGACATGGCCGAAATTATTTCGTCGGCGCTGCAGCAATATTACGATACCTCCAATCTGCCGGACGAAATTATTCTTCCCTGTAATCTCCCCGATGAAAGTGTCATTGCCGAATGGCTATTCGACAAAAAAAGAAAAAAAGTGCTTCTTACATTTCCCCAGCGTGGTTCCAAAAAAGCCCTGCTTGATATGGCCAGCGCCAACGCGCGTGAATTACTGGGGACTGCCCGCAAAAAAGAAGAGCGGAAAACCACGGCAATGGAAATTCTGCACGACAAATTGTCTTTGACCAAATTACCGCGCCGGATAGAATGTTACGATATCTCCAATATCAGCGGCAAAAACGCCGTGGGTTCCATGGTGGTTTTGCAGGACGGTGAGCCCGACAAAGCAGCCTACAGACGTTTCCGCATTAAAACTATGGACGAACCCGACGACTACGCCATGATGCGCGAAGTACTTAACAGACGCTTCACCGGCGGCGAGGCTTTTCCTGACCTGGTCGTTGTTGACGGCGGCAAGGGCCAGCTCAATGTTGCTCTTTCCGTGTTGAAGGATTTAGAGATTAAAATGGATGTGATTGGTCTGGCGAAAGAGGAACGCGCTTTTATTTCCGGCAAAGAAATCGTTAAGAAGAAGGCGGCAAAATCGGAGGATCGCGTTTATATTCCGGGACGAAAGGATGCCGTCTTTCTTTCTGCGTGGCCCCGCGCCCTCGCACTTTTGCAGCGTGTGCGCGATGAAGCGCATCGCTTTGCAGTGAGTTACCATCACCGGCTCAAGCAAAAAGATGATTTTAGTTCAGTCCTGGATGCCATTCCCGATATCGGCATCCGACGCAAAAAAGCATTGCTCAAAACTTTTGGTTCCGTTTATCAAATAAAAAATGCTTCGCCGGAAGATTTACAGAAGGTAGATGGAATCGGCAAGGAATTGGCGGAGAAGATACACTCTTATTTAGAAAGTAAAAACTGATTTTCAAAAGACTTATATCTGATGTACTCGAAAAAGTCGCAAAACACGCAATTTCGTGACGGCCTCGAAAAAAGGCCGCAGGCACAGGCAAGGCGCGCTAATCCTGAGGAATGAGGCGTACTGAGCGTACGCCGCAGTGACGAAGGATGAAGCGCAACGCCGCATCCGGCCTTTTTTCGCGGTCGTCATATCTGATATTTTCCCTTTTTCCCCAGCCGGGGAAGAAAATTTTCTAAGATAACCATTTTATTTAAGTACGATATTAATTTTACCGATATCGTATAAACAATTGTAAGTATTAAATTTTGTTTATACCAAGTTGCATTCTTTGCCTAACTTTGTTGGCTGCATCGTCGGCTTCCTCAACGTATAAATAATACGCCTGCGGAGCCTCCTCCTTGCCGAAGCTGATGCCTTGAATGCAACTTGTTATTATGATTCAAACAAAAAGGCGGTGTTGAGAATGAGAATGATCGTTGCAGATGATTCGCGTTTAATTCGCGGAATTATTGAAAAGACGGCTACGGCGATTGGCTTTGAGGTGCTTCAGGCGGCCAACGGCGAGGATGCGTTGAACCACTTGGAGGCCGGCGGCAAAGAAATAAATTTAGTGCTCCTGGACTGGAATATGCCGATGATGAGCGGCATCGACGTTTTGAGAAACATGCGGGCCGATGATCGTTTCAAAGAGATTCCCGTACTGATGGTTTCAACGGAATCTGAAGACGACAAAATTAAGGAGGCAATTGATGCCGGTGCCCATGGTTACCTCACCAAACCTTTTAATGCGGAAAAATTGACTGCTGCCATTCATCAAGTATTGGGAAACCGGGCATAATCACAAATAAAACTTCAGAATCGGGTGCGTCAGCGGCATGCCTTGAAGTTCCATCAGGCGATCCCGGTTATTTACCATGAACAGAAAAAGGAGATTTTATCTATGAACAAAATAATTGGGATTGATTGCAGCCCAAAAGTTCAGGCAGCCGTTTCGGATATGTTGGGGGGAAAGTGTGATATTCAGTATGAGCGATTTCATGATGAGATGAGCTTTAACGGCTACCAAATGATCATCCTGGAAATGGGCGCAAACCAGGAATATGTTGCGCAGCAAATCCGTAAATTTCGTTATGCCTGTAATTTTAAGAATATACCGATTATACTGATTCACGATAGGGAGAAGGATATTTTTTCACAACCGTATATGATTGCCGGTGCTACGGAGGTGCTGTCTCTTTACGATCCGCCGCCCGCCTGCAAACAGATTCTAAGCGGCTATTTAATTCCCAACAGGGAACCTCTTGTGGAAGAACTGGAATACCTGAAGCCTTTTATCAAAAATACCTGCCACATTCTTAAAACCATGGCGGCGATAGATGTCGAATTCAAAGAAGTCTATTTTTCCAATTCCATCCGTATATTTGGTGATGTATCCGGAATTATGGGGCTTTCCGGTAATGTGGAAGGGACCATCGTTGTTACTTTCTATTGGGATCTGGCCAAAACGATCATTGCGAAAATGATGGGTACGGAAGAAGGCGCCATTGATGCGGAACTGATTCATGACGGTGTCAGCGAAATCATCAATATGATCAGCGGGACTACTAAAAAAGAATTTGTCGATACCCAGTATTATTTTGAAATTACACTTCCTTCCGTGGTAGTCGGTCCGGGGCACCAGATCGGCCACTTGCAGGATACATCAGTTTCCGCCCTCATATTTCAAGTAGGAAATCAGTCTTTTGCGTTGCACGTTTGCATCAGACCGAAAAACGGCCAGGGAAAAGTTAGACGAAGTATATGATACCATTTCGCTTTCAAAGGATAACAAGGCGGCAAGGAGGA
>JBDKVD010000077.1:0-19255 GCA_039679325.1 Smithella sp. | reverse complement strand
GCTCATATTTGGGTTGGATTTGTCTGATCTGATTGAGCAAAACCACAGGAATAGCAGCGCTATTTCGAGGATTTTGCGATTGAGGATCGGGCAAAGATGACCTGAAGATGAGATGCATGAATGTAATAGTAATTCCGTTACAGACCCTAAGTGCCGGATGCAGGCTTGGCTTTACCGGACTTCTTTTTCCTTTTATTTCCGCAACTCCTTCTTCTGTAAATGTGAGGCGGCATATTAAAAAATCTATATTTTTTCCATAACGAGTCTTTCAACTCCTTTTTGGAGGAAGCCAAGTTGTTTAGCCATAGCATAGGAAACATCCACATCCCGACCTTTAAGATAAGGTCCGCGGTCGTTAACAATTCCTTCTGCAACTTTACCGTTATTGGGGTTGACGAGTCGCACCTTGGTTCCCATAGGTAATGTTTTATGGGCCAGGGTATTTTGATACATATTGAAACGCTGACCACTGGCCGTTATTTTATTGTGATGTTCCGCACCATACCAGGTGGCGGTTACTTTCTCACTTACCCTGGGTTGAATGGTTGGGGATGCAGTAGGATTTATTATCAATTTCTGGCCGATCTTTATCAGATTTGGATTGGAAAGACCGTTATCTCTGGCTATCTGACGAGGATCAACCTTAAATATTATCTTCCCGATATTCCAAATATTATCTCCTTTCTGAACAATATATTCAAAAGGCTTGTCGATGACCGGAACGGTCGTTGACGATTTCTTTTGCGTGGCGGCATTTAACACGTCCGAAAATGCTTTTGAATTATTCTTGGCAAAATTTTGAACATTCGTTTTGTTGATATTTTCTAAACTATTTCCAGTCGGCTTTATTTCCATAAGTTTGTTAGACTCCTTTTTTATAACGTCAAAATAATGACCTCTATCAATCTCAGGTTAAAACATACGATTTAACTATTCAGTAATATCAATTGTTTGCATAATTTTATTAATAAAATATATGCATTAATATTAAAACCGTATTATTTAAAGCAATACTAATGCCATAAGCCCGCGACCAATAGAAGCTCCGGCAGTTTCATAATTATTTTCTCTTTTAATTTTGCCTGACACTGGAAATGCTTCTTTTGCGATATTGAGGAAGCCAACGACCTCGGCAGGAACCACAGCGAATGCCGGATGCGCCAGGCAAGCTGCAGCCAATAAAGTCAGGCAAAGAATGCTACTTGTTATTAGACGAAGGAGACGGTCTGTTTAGCAACATGAAACCAGTATCTTCTTGTGCTAATGATAATTATGGATAAATAATATAGTTATATTAAATGAACAAGCCGAATTGTCAATATCAAAGATTTGACCCCAGCTGTCACTGAATGCCATGCCACTGGAATATCCGGAATATCGTTTACCTTATCCCATCGGAGATGTGCTTTCATTATAGGCTGCATCGGCAAAGCTCAGGAACTTTTCCAACGTCTCTTCCCATAACTTATTTTTCGCCTTATTATAGCTGTCGATCATTTCCTCGTCGTGACCTTCAAGAAATATTTGGAGTTGTCCCGAAGACTCCAGCTCCTCATACATCGTGGGCGCCTTTTCCTGCAAAGCCTGCCTGATCATTTCAATACGCTTCTGTTTCTGGCTGTCAACCATCAAATCTGTCATATTTCCATCCTTAGCTTCTTTTAAAAACAGTATATACTATTTTACCGCACCGGGCATAGAGATTAATAGAAGCTTTATTGCACATTTCATCGCATGTGGCGCAGAAGTATGGGCTCTAGAAAGTGCCGACGACAGCAGGTTGGACAAAGGCGCATGCCATGCGGTGAAGAACATCGGAAAGCCGTGTGCGGGAAAACCGCATGCACGGTTTGATGAGGGAGGACTGGAATAATGGTCATGGTAAAGCTATTTAGGCACCGGCAGACGAAAGAGCCGGAAAACAGATGAGCCTGCCTAAAGTTGATCATGCCAGTTTTCTACTCTACCCGTTTTCACCGCGGCCCGCAGGGCGTCCGTGTCAAAGCCACCTTTGCGGCGCCGTACATTCTGGTTAGTACACTTTCAGCGGCTTGGGGTTGCGGGCGGTGGTGCTGGAAAGCCGCAGCCAGGCCGAGTAGTAGTGCCGGGAGTCAGGGTCGAGGCGGCCGCCGACCGAGTCGCTCTTGTCGATCACGGTAACGTTGAGGTTGGCGTCGCTGACCGTGCTGGTTTCATGGACGTGAAACAGGCCGACCGGGTTCTCGACCATGACGCCGCCCTTTCCCGCCGGAATCGCCAGCAGCGCCTTCATGCCCTCAGCTTCGCTGTATGCGCGCGCCACGAAGTCACCGGCGGTGATCGTGCTACCGGTGGTCAAAAGGCCGGCGTCGACCTCGGCGAGGAACTCGCCGGGGGTGAGTACCAGTGTCTTGGCCTTATTCATCACGCCGCCGCGCTCGCCGAGCAGCAGCACCTGGTCGTGACCTTCCGGGATCGGGAGCGGTTGGCCAAACATGTAGGTGTGCGGGGGTGCCCCCGCCCAGTAGCGCTTGGTGGCGAGCATTTTCTGCTTCAGTGTCCCCAGGTCGGGCGCCTCCATCTCGAGGGCAGGGACGGCACCCTGGTCCGACAGGAACCAGGTTCCACGGTCCTTCAACCGCCCGATCAGGAAGGCGTGCGAGCCAAGAGAAGTCTCGCCGGGCCGCTCAGTAGATGGTCCCCGGACCACGTACCAGGCCACCTGCGCGATCCGGCCGGGTTCGAGCTTAGCGAGGATCGGGCTTGTAAAGATGTCGTCGAAGCTCTCGATGCTGTTGGCCTGGCCGGTCCTGATCCCGAGCATGTCGGCCAGCGCATCGCGTGCCGCCAGCGGCAAGCCGGTCCCCCCGCCGACGTAGAGGCCATAGAACACCAGGCCGATCTCCTCAAACTGCTGCTGGGTGAGTTTGGCGCCTGGCACCCGAGCGTCGTCGCGGGCCTGCTGGGTGACCGCGAACAGGGTGTCGTAAAGCTCGGCGCCCTTGCCTGGATGACGAGCCTCCCAGGTCTTGATCAGGGCCTGCTTGTGGTCGTCCATGTAGACCAGAGCAATGTCGCAGGCGGTCACGACGAGGTTGTTGGGCGCGGTCGGGTCCTTGTTCTCCCGGTCCCAGACGACCAGAGCGGTCACAATCGAGGCCGCCCCGCAGCTAGCGTAGTCTCCCTGGTTAAAGCCCGGCAGTGCGTTTGGGTCGAGCTGGAATCTTACAGCGGCGGAGCGCTCGGCCACGTGCGCCAATTCGTGCAGAAGCAGCCCACGGCCGTCCCGCGTCTCGGGCGCGTACCGCCCGGCCGCAAACGCGATCGAATTGCCGACCGTGAAGGCCCGCGCGCCGAGGTGCTCGGCTGCGGATGCGGCGGAGTCGTCGCGGTGGATTCGGACCCTGGAGAAGTCGAGGCCGAGGTCGTGCTCAGCCGCCGCCCGCGTCGCCACGTCGAGCTGCTCTCCCTGGTGTTGACGCAGGGTGGACGCTGGTGCCGCAGCTACGCGCGACACTGCCTCGCGCAGGGTAGTTTGGCGCGGATCTGGATTCCGTTCCGTCGCAGCCAAATTTTCAGCATGAAGTGATAACTGGCCGGGGCCAAATAAGACGTCATTGCCAACCGTGGAGGCCGGCATGCAAGCATCGCGTGCCGATGACAACGCACCGGTGTCTGTGTGCACGCGAACACGGTCGAAGTCATACCCGAGACGCAGCACGGAAAAATCCCGCACGGATGCCGCCAATAGTTCGCTGCTGCTGAACGCGAAGCCTCGGCCATCACCTTCAGTGTTTTGCGCCCGCTCGTCTCCCTCTCGAACACTCCCGGCTTTCTGTGCCCGCCTTTTTCTGGTTGGAGTCGAGACTCGCAATGAGTCATTTGCGACGCGGTCGGCCTCCTGCTCGTAGTTATCTCTCGGAGCGCCGATCTCTAACTTTGACTGAATCTTAGCATTTGGCGTGGCATGCAACGGGATCCGGCTGAAATCATAACTCGAGTGAGCAACGCTTGAGCCATATCTATTGACGTACCTGGTGTTCGCTTTTGACAACCTATGTAAGGCTTGATTCCCGATCGTGCGCTGTAAATGAAGAATCGAGTTCACCTCACGGCTTTTCCCGAAGTGTGTCCTAAGAGGTGTCGTAAATCTGGTAGACATAGTTTGCTCTGTTGCCTTCGGTTTCTGTGCGAAAGTGCGCATGGTTAGTCTCCTTGCGTTCGACTATCAAATGCCTGACGAAAAGTTGAGCCCCCGTGTAGTGGTCGGCTCTGGCGACGGGTGTACGCCCGGCACGGGCGTGAACTTATGGGGTGCAAGTCCCTATACATGAATCCGGTTAATGTAAGAAAACATTAACAAAAGTATTAGCCGAAGGCAAGGGCGGAATCGTGAGGAACCGTCCGAAGGAAGCCGTAGTGCAAAGCTATGAGCCAAGCCTGCCCTGAGCATGCCGAAGGGGAGAGAAACAGCATAAAAGGCTGAGCATCCGGGCAAGTCAGCACAACATGACAAAGCCCACGATTCGGGAGATATGGTAAACGCTGCCGTTGCACAGTCACAGATCTTCTATGTAAGTGCCTTACTATAAGTCCTTTTTCGACCGTCGACCTTGTAACCTTTTGGTGCTATTGTTTCAGATGCTGGCCGAAAAATGAAGTAACCTGCTTCTTTGAATCCGACCACGCAGCGGCATTACCTCCCGTTGTTGCACCCTTGCCGGATGGTGAGTTGTTGTTTGTCCGAAGGGAGTCATAACGGACCGGTTTGTCGCTGTCAAATGAATGGTATGCCCCAGGGTAAACAATGATATTGATTGGAAATCCGGCCTGACGGCTCACGTTGACCATCTCGCGACAGTCCTCAGCTGGGGTCCAATCATCTTTTTCCCCGATCAGGATGAGAACTGGTCCAATCGGCTTATACACGCCGGAATGACTCATGACCGGACCAGAGGTGTTATTTTGTCGCACGGTTGACCAGGCGCCGTAACGCGACGCGCAACCTGGATAAAAGGCAACCGCAGCAGTGAAACCGTTGCGCTTGGCATCTGCTAGTGGATCGTTCTCTCGAATCGGCGCAAACATTGCAGCCAGTGTAGTCCATCCTCCATGTGATCCTCCCATAATTCCAATGTGCTTAACGTCGACATAAGGAAGCTTCCGCAGGGCTGCAAGCGCGCCATAGGCATCACCTGCACGGATATATCCGTTTGTGGCATTGCTCTGGCTGCGTGGCACGGTGCAGACACCATCTGGAAAACCTCGTGGGGTAAAACTGTCCGGAATCAATGCAATATAGCCTTGTGAAACAAGTTCCTGGGCCCAGCGCAATGGAGCGCCACTTGATCGCGATCCAAGTCCACTGCAATCATGCATAATGACCACTGCCGGAAATGGGCCTCCTCCTTCAGGTTTGATGAGCGTTGCCGTTATTTGTTCAGATGAGCCTACTGATTGAAATGTAAGCGGTATTTGTTCCGAAGCGTTGGAATTAAGGCTGAACATCAGGAAACTGACTATCAGCACAAAGCTAAATATTGTCCGTTTCATCGCGCACCTCTTCTATTCTGAGCAGTTTTTGCCAACAATGGTTAATAGTTTCCTTTCTTCCTTGCCGGTTAACGGATCGATAAGAAATGAGGAAAAGCGCCCCTGCCACAAATGGCCTTTCCTGTTTTACCGAAAATTAATCTGTCGCGTGTAACGTCGGTGGGCCTCACCGATAGCCCGGCAAAGGCCTTCTGCGTATTCCGGCACGGCAATCAAGTGCACATGGTTTGGCATCAGTCAGTATGCCCATATTTTAACGCTGTACTTATCGCACCACTCGGCCATGAGCCGGGTGTAATCCCTGTAATCGCTATCACGGAAAAATGCATCCTGTCTGCGATTTCCACGCTGTGTTATATGATGCGGATAATGCTCTGCAACAACTCTTGCTATACGTGCCATGCTTTATTTCTATAGCTTTCAATGCCTTCTGTCAATCAAAACTGGTATGGTGTCCTCAGAATTAATTTCCCAGAATTGTCCCCAGAATTCAGCAGAATTCAGAATTTCGTAATGGTACCCATCTCGATTTTTCCCGTTTTATTTTACATGTAGGGCGCGTTTCCCGAACGCGCCGCTTCGCTTCAGAAAATATTTACGCCCGCAAATCATCCAGAAATTCTGACGGTGAATCGCCACTGGTTACCAGCAAGTGATCGCGGGCGCGGGTACAAGCGACATACAGCAGGTGCCTTTCCGTGTTATAGACTTCTTCCAGATCGGCATCATCGCCCGCTGTTTCGATGCGCTCTTGTAAGGGAACCACCTCATCGTCACAGGCCATTATACAAACGGCCCGGAACTCCATACCCTTGGCCAGATGCATCGTGCTGATGGATACCTGCCCGCTGGCGGTTTCGACTTTATCGTCAAGAATTCGATAGGGAACTTGCAATTTCTCAACGGCAGCACTTGCTCGGGGAAGTTGAACGTCAGAACGGACAAATACACCGATCTCATGCGGCTGTGTGCCCTCATTGATTCTATCGGAAAGCCATTTTACCACTGCATCATTTTCCTCGTCTTGTGAGTCACAAACTATGATAGACGGTTTTGGCCCATTGAAAACGGAAACAATGCCGCTACGCTCTTCCTTATTGCCGTCCACATCCATCATTTCCTTCCCTAAAAGCCGATCGGCCTGCATACGAATTTGATGAGATGTCCGGTAATTGATTCTCAATGTGCGGGAACGTCCCCGAATATCGACGCCCAGCGCCTTCCAGGAAAAAGGCTGCTGGAAAATCCGCTGCCCCAGATCACCGGCAAAGAAAAGGCTGTTCGGGCGGCCTGCGCCCAGGGCGTCAAGAAACCTCAGTTGAGAAATACTGATGTCCTGCGCCTCATCCACTACAGCATAATCAAAAGGAAGTTTTTTGCTTTTGGCAAAATGATCCGCCAGACGGGTGAAGATGTCCGCATAGGTCAAAAGATTCCCGGCTTGAAGTTTCGCGCGGACTTTTTCGAATATTGACCAAAGAGTGATGCGTTGTTTTTCCGGCAACCGTGATTTCCGTCCCAGGCGACGGGCATCACGGTATTCTTCCCAAGTATTGAGGTGCCAGGCATCCACTACATCTTTCCATTCAGTAATTAAAAAAGACTGCGGGAATTTATGACCGGGTACCTCGCCCGCAGCTTCTTTCATGATCTTGACGATTTGTGTAGCAGATACAATACGTGTCCGGCCATAATTTGCTTCATAAAGCCTCAATCCAATCTCATTTAAGGCAATGCATTCCAGCCGTTCACCAATTCGGGGCGCATTGCTGATCAGGCGTCTCATTCTTGAACGCAGAGCGTTGGCCAGAGTATCGGAAAAAGTGGTCAGGAGAACACGGGAATCAGGATTAGAGCGCGACAAAAAGACGGCCCGGTGAAGAGCGACAATGGTCTTGCCTGTGCCCGCCGAACCAGATACTCGTGCAGGTCCACCATAATCTTTTTCCACCATTTGCCGCTGCGCCGGATGGAGAAAAACAATCCACTTCTCCCAGGGGTATTCCAAAGCGCGTTCCAGTTCTTCAAGATTGTGCATTGTGCGGAAACGGCGCTCAGCATCGGGATGCTTGAAGGGATCAGAACCAGCAACAGCAGGAGAAATGATTTGCGGCAGCGTTCCGGTAGCCAGACACAACAACGCTTCCGCCGCTTCGCTAGGCAGATGGTCGGCCAGTTCCAGAATATTATCATCGTTGGCCTTGCGAACGTCATCCAGCCACTCAGTCGGCACACCGTATTTCAGCAGTTCTGCGTCGGAATAATTGGCAAATAAAGGTCTCTTTGCCGGAACAACCGACTTTTGGCCTTCTTTGTATTTGGAGATGATTATTTCTTTAACGGTTTCCCGAATTTCGACCAGTTGCGCGGCACCGGTCTGAGGATGGGTTTCCAGTTTGCGGCATTCGGCCCATTGATAGGCATTGTCATGATGTCCGACGAAACATAAAAGCAGACTGCTTTCCGTTTTATGCACTATCAGCCGCAAGTCACTGTTGACGCGGATAGACCAGAAGCGCTTGTCTTTTGCCTTTTCCAGCTTATGAAACTTCATGCCGGGATTGGCTGGATTCATCTGAAGATCAAAGGCCGCGGTCTTGACAACTTTCTGCTCTTCGTTGGTCAGTTTGGATAAACTGTCGGTGAATGTGTCGGCGATGCGAAAATTCATTAATAATACGTTCTCACTCAAGGTTAAGGTAAAAATTCTTTCGCGTCTGCAAGAAGCTCCTTCTCAAAGTCATCCAAAGCCAATGTTTTAACGTTCAGAGCTTTTAGCTTCAATAAAGCAGAATCGAGATTCTCCGTTTCTCCAAGTAAGTTAGCAATTTTGACACCTACTTGGCGTGGTATTCCATACTCATCTAAAGCTGCTATAACAGGTGTCGTAAAAAGGCATTCTACCTGTAATATAAAATTGGAATAGTCACCGAACGGTAATCCCTGAGGCTCGAACACTGCGCGCTGAATATTTGATATGGCCGTCAGGTATCTCGGTAATTCAAAACTTGCCCAAGTTCGTTCGAATTCAAGAACACGCTCTACGGCCTCATCTGGCGTTTTTGCGGCATACTGACCAGGCGCTAGTTCTTGTTTTATTCTTTCTGCCGTCTCAGGATGGTAGACAATTTGCCATATTCTGAATGCCAACTGTCGGGCTGAATAGACGCCACCACGACTTCTAGTTTCATTGATGAGGAATGACCAAATAAGGTCACAGACTGCTTCAAGTTGTTGACTTGAAGGAAACCGGCTCCAACTCAGAACTGATGACCACTTACGAGGAGTACTAAGCAAATGTTGTGCAAGGCGGATCTGTGCATCGGGATCAATCGAGGAATTTTCTCGCAATACAGATAACGGAAGAATATTTTGTTCCTGATATTTTTGCATACGTGAGTGTGACGATGGTGACAAATCTTCATTTTCCATTTGTACTAACAGGCTATCAGGGGTCTCTAAATTCTGTGTGAACAATGGGAAATCTACGAAAGGCAAATGTTCTGCGGGTGGCGCATTAAATAGGTACACATGTCCTATGAAATGCTCGAACATCCTGCCTGATCGCCCTCTGATGTTGTTGAACGTAAAGAAATCGATCTGTTCACGAGCAATTTTGTTGTCAAAAACGATTACGTTCTTAGCTTTTGTGTTTACCCCTTCAATGAGGGTTGAGGTGCAGATAAGGAATTGCAGCTTGAGATCGTTAAACATCCTAACTACATATTGCGCCAATGAACGAGGCAGTTTGCCATGATGGATACCGATGCCATGGACTAGAGATTTACCGAAAACCCAGTCTGGATGATAGTTTCGACCAGTCCATTCCGCCGCCGGTTTGAGTTCATGCGATTCTAAACAAACTTCAGATGCAAGCAATGCATGTGCAACTTCATTTACTCGGGCAGGCGATTTGCAAAAAATCAGAGTGGGTTCATCAAGATCGCGACATAAATCTATAAGTCGTCCAATGTCGTTACCCTTTCCAGGGACCATTGTTTGTTCGGAAACTACTGTTGTAAAGCTGGTCGGATAGAAGTAACATCTGAATGCAGCCTCTATACCATCTGGAATACATTGAATGTTCGGTCCAAGAAGGTAGAATTGGCCACCAAGTTTTCGCAGTTTATAGAAAGCTTGATTCAGTGCGACGGTTCTTGTCTCATCCTCGGCCATGGCGTTCAATTTGTAGAATTCGTCAATAACGAAGAATTCTATGGCAGGGTATTGGTCATAGACCACTGCACGCTCAGCCGTGAAGACGAATATGTTGGAAGTTGATGGTGTCTGTGACAGATGTGTTATTATCTTGTAGTGATCAGAGAATTGGGCAAGCCGCCTACGTGTTTCGTCTATCAACGCTAGCGTGGGAACAACAATCACTATATTATGAAACTGATTCGTTGCTATGATCGCGTCTATTATTTTACTCTTTCCAAAACTTGTTGGAGCACTGAGGATGACATTGTCACCACCTATAAGACGTCGGTATATTTCGGCTTGCTCACGATGGAATACGAAATCCTCTCCCATATTCACTGGGCGATGAAACTCGTAGGCAACAGCATCTTTAAAACTGAGTTCATCTGGTTCCAAGTAAGGAAACAGTCCCACTGCACGGACAAGTGAATCCAGAACATGTTGGTATGAGCCAAAATGCTTACGATGCTCCATTGCTCTTAGAACCATCTCATGGGCAATTAGTTCCTGATCAGGGTCAGCCACGAGACGGGCGATGTTTTGCAAGACTTCAAACGCCTGAAGCCTCAAGAGATCAGGCGATTGCAAGGTTATTCTAAGATTTGCAATATTCATAGTTTCTGCCATAACTTAAGTTTTTCATCCAATATTTTCACAAAATCTTTTTTTTCTTTAAGTGGGAGTAGAAATAGGTGAATCCTGGTTTCTTTCGGAAGGTCATGTTTGATGAATGTATTGTAGTGTTTTGTGACTTCTCGTTCAAAGTCCTTTGCATAAGTTATATCACAGACACTATGTTTAGATACGCATGGGCTGTCGTAGGTCAATAGTACCGGAATGCATACTCTTTGAAAAACATCATCCAGTGAAATTTCTGGTTGCAATAATCTGCGAAGGGCCTCAGCATGCGGCCATTTGGGGTCTATCTTGTTGATGATTAGTGCAAACTCGTCACGTAAGTAATCTGTTTCAATGTGATTATTGAGCTCGGAAACAACTTCAGAAATAGCTTGGGCGATGTTATTATAAAACTTTGCCTCTCCCAGCCAAAGTTCGAGATCGTTAGGAGGGCCAACAATGTGCACTGCATCAAACCCTTTCACTGTATCATTAATAGATGACTTGTAATATATCTTTGATACGGCAGGAAGTGAATCGAACACTTGCCGAATGGCAGCATGAAGGAGTATTTCTCCGAATTCACCGCGATTGTGGAACTTCTTTGAGTCATAAACTCGTTTGGCTGCACTCCGCATCAGCTTTGTCGCATTTTGATGGCCAAACGTGGCGCATTCTGAGGCTGTAAGAGCAAACTCGGGTAACCAATCCATAACGTGATCAGCAAGTTGTTGGGCACGCCATTCTCCTCGTTCGTAACCAACGCAAAGGCCGGACAACGAAGGCTGAAAATCAAGGTTGTGAATGCGAATAGTCATGAAACTATCCGGTTTTGGAAAAATCATCACTCAATCGCTCCATTACATATTGATTGTGATTGTAAGGTCATGCCTTGAATACCTTCATAACTTCATCCCCTAAATGATTAATTACTTTTACGGCGATGCGGCCGGATTTGGGTTTTTCGAAGGGGCGGGAAATATCACTGTTTAATGTTGCCCAGGCTTCTTCGTTGATTTCAGCTTTGAGAGTGGTCTTCAACGCCTTGTAGGGATCGTTTGCGCCCAGGAAATAGGCATGGCGGACGAAGAAGCTTTCTTCGTTGTAGTCCGTGTCGATGAACCAGCAGGCGATACCTTCGGCGCCGTCGCTGCGGACTTCTCCGGTATTGGGGTGAAACACATCGACGCCGTTGATCTTTACCTGCACTTGTCCGCCTTCAGCTTCTAAAATATCAATGTCCGGCTCACCGAAAATGATAAACAGATTGCCCTTGCCGGTGTTTTTCAGATCATCGGACATGTGCAGGTCGGCATTCATGCGAGCCTTGAGCACAGGGATGCGGCCCAGTTTGTTAAATTCCGAGGAATGGGCATCGTAGTTAAAGGCGCAGGTGATGAGCACATCGAAATCGGCATCGCCTGCTTCGCGAGCGGCGGCGACAAGATCGGGACGGGAGACAGTGCCGAATTCCGGGCCGATGAAGATTGCAGCGCGTTTTTCAGTGCTGGCGTCTTTATTGCCTTCCAGATAGCGTCCTTCGGCGCAGATATAGTGCCCCGGCCACGGGGTCAAAGATGTAAAGTTGATTTTATCATCTTTACGGGCTTGCTGGACTCCGGCAATTTTCAGGTTTTCTAAAATGATTTGTGTGAAGTCGCGCACGATGCCGTAATCGGATGATGCTGAATCCGCGATGCCGTCGATCAGTTCGTCGTTTTCATCAACTCCCAACACGCGGTGCGGCAAAAGGCTTTCCACGGTGAACGGCCCGGCGACGCGTACCTTCTTCTTGTCGTCATAGGGTTTGTCATAAAGATATTCGTTTTCCGCTTTGGCGGCAATGGAGGCGTCAATTTCTTTTTGGCGGGCAATGCGATATTGCCACCATTGGGCATGAATTGTCTTTGCCGTGTCGGGCCATTTGGCATCGGCCTCACGGGGGATCTCCCATTCTTCCCAAGCAATCAGTTTGTCATTCCCGCGGACGCGGGAATCCAGGTTTTTTGTTTCTGGATGCCCGCCTTCGCGGGAATGACAGGCTAAGGTGCGCCCCAGGGTTTCATTAAGCTGCTGACGTATGGGTTCGAGCTTTTCCTGCCACTTTTCCCAGATCACATCGATTTCAGTATTGTTGGCAATGGACTTCAGTGTAATGTGCGAAACGCGCTCATAAACGAAGCCCTGGCGGATGTCACCGCGAGAGGTTACGGTGGATGGCTCTTTGCGGCTTATTTCAGCTTCCTTGATTTGTCCTTCGCGGCTGTCGGCCAGAAGATAATAAGGGTAGCGGGCACCCATTATCCGGGCGCGTGCCAGAGCAAGCGCCACGCGGGAGGTATCGATGGTGATCCAGCGACGGCCCCATTGCTCAGAGACATAAGTTGTCGTACCCGAGCCACATGTGGGGTCGAGAACCAGATCGCCAGGATCGGTAGACATGAGGATGCAGCGTTCTATGACTCGTGTATTTGTCTGAACAACATATGTCTTTGGATCTGCAAAACCACTAGTAACAGTGTCGCTCCAAACATTTGTGAACGGTGAACATGGAAAATCATTCAAGTAACTCACAAACTCAACAGAGCTGCCGAAAGTTAAAAGACGATTCGAGTATGTAAGACGCTTAAGCCCAGCAGCTGTTGTTTTCCAGTGCTGATCTGTACCTGGATGAAAACCGCGACCATCTATTTGAATTGGGAATGTTCCGGTAGGGCTTTTACCTGCGGACTTGATTGATGTATGCCGAAACAGTCGCCCCTTTGCTGAGAGGTCTGAAAGGTCTGCAGAGGCGCTCACTTTCTCACGTTCACCGTTTGGTTGCTCTATAAATACTGCTTGTCCTTGAAAAGTCTTACTGTCAAGTTTGTTAAACCAGATTTGGCGATATTTTACGGATGGTTTTGATTTTGAATACCACAAAACATTATCAGTTACGAATGACAAGAGGTCACTCTGCTTCCAGCCTGTTTTCTGAAAAATAATTGTACCAATATAATTCGTATCTCCAAATACTTCATCGAGAATCACGCGGACGCGTTGTAAGTTTTCATCACCAATCTGCACAAAGATTGAACCGCTCTCTGTCAATAAATCCCGTGCCACAGTCAGGCGGTCCCGTAAATATGTCAAATAGGAATGAATCCCATCTCGCCAGGTATCGCGGAAAGCTTTGACTTGCTCCGGTTCACGGGTGATGTGGCCGGCATTGCCATCTTTCACATCGCGGCTGGTGGTTGACCACTGAAAGTTGGAGTTGAACTTGATGCCGTAAGGCGGATCGAAATAGATGCACTGCACCTTGCCGCGCAGGCCTTCGCGCTCGGCAAGGGAAGCCATCACCTGGAGGCTGTCGCCCAAGATCATGCGGTTGGTCCAATTGGCGTCGTGCTGGTAGAATTCGGTTTTGGCGGCTTCCGTGGGAATGCCGTTGAAATCGGAGAAAAGATCGGTCTGCAATTCTGCAGCTTGCTTATCAACTGCAGTACGACGCAGCAGGTCATCAATGAGCACTTTCGGGTGAACTTTTTCCTGAATATAAATTGGCGGGGCCTGAACCACCAGATCAGACCAGTCCTTTTCATCCTTGCCGCGCCAGACGAGTTGTGGGTCAAGGTCGCGGTTGCGGTTTGCTTTTTCGTCTTCCAGACCGGCAGCATTGCGTGGGATCGTCACGCTCAGCGGGTCTTGAGCCTCTTTTTGTAAAACAGATTGAAACTCAGCGGTGGGGATGTTCTTGCGTTTGGCTTCATCGTGAAAGAGAGCTTCTACAGTCTTGTTGTTATTTGCTGCTTTCTTTGCCATATTTTCATATTCCTGTTTTGGTGAATTGTCCGATCATCTTGTTAAATTCATTTTCCACCTTTGCCTTAAAGTCTGCTTCAATTTGATAGACTTCCGTCAGTTCAGCAAATGCCCAGCGGCCATACTGTCCGTTATTGTTGATGCCGGGAATCCAGTAGTTTTCCATGGTAGATTTCTTTTCTTTGGCGTCTTCGCGGCGATACCCTTTGATTTCCACAATCAGATTCAAAAGGTCTTTCTCTCCGTGGCCGTCATCCACCCGGACGATAAAATCAGGAAGGTAGAGGCGTTTGAGCGAGCCGAAATTGTAAGGCACTTCCAGGCCGAGGCTGTGATTTTTAACATATGATTTTACCTGCGGATGGGATTCCGCCACACGGCAGAATTCCGCCTCCCAGTCACTGTCCAGAATAACCCAGTTGACATGGCAGCGCCTGGAGTCGGTTTCCCAGCGGTCGGTTTTGGAGGTGTTAAAGTTCACATGCATGGTGGAGCCGGTCGGGTTATAGCTATCGAGTATGGCGACAATAGGGTTGTTCCCTATAGGAGAACGTAAAATACCATCGGTGATGTGATTGCAGGCCATATCGGCAAGGTCCTGATACATAAGCTGGGCTGGATAGGTACCGCCCTTGCAGACCAGACAATGATCAAGCCAATCCTTGGTAATGCGTTTCAACTGACCAAATAAATGATACTTGGGATCTTCACCGGTGTCGCGCCATTTGCTCTCCAGCAGTCGTTTGGTGAGATGAAACAAAAGCGTGGAGCGGCGAAGATCACCGGTATGGACAAGGGTTAAGTCCACCACCTCGCCAATAATGCCTTGATTTCTTGTATTGGTCGGCCCGACAAGATCGGGGGTCAATTCCAGAATAGAATCAGCGTTGAACTCGGCTGTCAGCTTTTCCTGCGGCAGATCGACACGATAACCTGCCACACGGGGAAAGCGAATTTCCAAATGATCGCGCTCCGGGCGGATAGCCTTGACACGGATGGTCTCCCGCGGCGGTTGCGGCGGTGCAACGACTGGTTTCGCGGTAAAGTCAAAAGGAATGCCCAGCACATCGGCATATTCGACATTTAAGAGGTTTTCATCATTAAGATCGTAGGATTGACGGCGCAGGGCGCGGCCAATGACCTGTTCACACAAAAGCTGGGTGCCAAAAGCGCGGACACCTAAAACATGGGTGACGGTGTTGGCATCCCAGCCTTCCGTGAGCATGGATACGGAAACTACACAGCGAATGGACTCGCCCAAGCGATCTTTTTTGCCGACTGTGTTCATTACTTCCCGCAGCAAATCCTGATCGGTAAGATTCTCGGCCTGGCTGCGGTCGCCGGTGCGTTCAATGATTTCCCGGCGAAAACGTTCGATTTCCAATGCTGCCATCGTGCGGAAATTATCGTCAAGAGCATCGCCTGATTCCAGTTGTTCACTGTCAATCAGCAATGTGCGCGGTCTGGCCAGTGGATTGCCGAATTCATCAAAGTTGGAAAACAAGCGAAATGTGCCTAAGAACGGCGGTGGTGTTACACCATCCTCACGCGCGGGATGTTCAAAGCCGGACATGTAGTCGTAAACCAGCTTGGAAGTGGATGTGTTATTGCAGACAACAATAAAGCAGGGCGGCAGTTGCATTCCGCTTTCTTTCCACAGGTTGTACGTCTTTTCATAATGGCCATAGAGCGCTTCCAATGCCGTCTGAAGCCTTGTGGGAAGTTTAAGAGGATCAAGCGCCGCGCCTTTGCCCCGGCCTTTCTTCGGCATATCCTTGCGGATATGGTCCCAGAGGTTGCGAAACATCGGCATTTCCATACCGGGAATATTGTCCGCCACCGGGACGCGTGGTAATTTGACGATACCGCATTCAATGGCATCCATTAACGAAAAGTCGCTCATTGTCCACGGAAACAGGGTGCCTTCGGCATAACCGGAACCCCGCAGAAAGAAGGGTGTGGCGGATAAATCGATCACTTGGGTCAGCCCGACTTTGCGGTTGATGGTTTCCAGACCGGTTATCCAGAGACGCGCGGCCTCATTATTCTTTTCGGCTTCTTTCTTGTCATCGCCTTTGAGTTCTTCTTCATCATCCTGCTCTGGTTTTTCCCGGTAGCAGTGATGCGCTTCGTCGTTGATAGCCAAAATGTTTTTCATGCCCATCAGTTCCGGCATGACGCGCTGAATCATCTGGCCTTCGGTTTCGAGCGTCTTAAGTTCTTCTCCGCCTCTGCCCTGAAGCAGGGATCGCCCGCCCTTGGACAGCTCCATGCGGTCACGCAGTTTAAAGGCGTGGTAATTGGTAACGACGATCTTGGCCCGCTCCAGGTCACGCAGCATATCGGCGGGGACAAGCTCGCGGCTCTGATAGTAGCTGTCCGGATCGTTGGGTTGAAGAACGCGCAGACGGTCTTTAATCGTAATGCCGGGGGTGACTACCAGAAAACCGCGCGTGAATTTTTTGCTGTTGGGGCGGCGCACGGCATTGATGGTCTGCCAGATGATCAGCATGGCCATTACGGTGGTCTTGCCCGTGCCGGTGGCAAGCTTCAGTGCCAGTCGCATCAGGTTGGGATTGGCGTCGTTATTGGCATTGGCCAGATGTTCCAGAAAAGCTTTGCCGGCTTTTTCATTGGGGGCAACCTCGGCGAGCCAGATGGCTGTTTCCACTGCTTCGATCTGACAAAAGAAAGGCCGGAGGGTATTAAACTGGTGATGCCGCCAGTGCTGAAGCAATCGCGCTGTTTCCGGCGTCACTTTCCAGTCGTTGGGATTGGGTAGGCTGCGCCACTTGTCCATGTGATAACGCAAATCGTTAATGACTGGCGTGGGATCGTACCGTTGTTGCTGGGTGGATAAGCCTATGCCTTCATCAAAAACTAAATCTTGCTGGACAGCAGCAGTCTTACGTTTTTTGGGCTTGGGAATCGGTGTAATAAACTCAGCGCGGCGACGCTTCTCGATGATCTTTTGAGTCGGCTGGCCCTGGGTATCCAGTTCCCAGTGGCGAGATGGATATTCATAGGGGGAATTTAGTATGGGTTTCTCAAAAAAACGGTTTTCCATGTTCACTTCATCACCTTCAGCAGCGCAAAATATGCTTAACGAGTACCAGACTTGATGAGAACTTACTTATGCCGGGGCGGAGTATAGGAAAAAGGGCAGGGCATGTCAATGATAAACGATTGAAATCGTGTATTTTAATCAAGGTTGATGATTTGAGGATGACAGGCAGTGAGACCTTTGCAAAACACTTTTGTTGTCATTGCGAACAGAGTGAAGCAATCTCACAACTGCTTGGAATATTAGAGATTGCCGCGTCGCTTTGCTCCTCGCAAAGACACATTAATACTTTTGGTAAAGCTCCTTGTCTCTTCCGGCTTAATCGACCCGATTTCGATTTACATTTTCCCTGACGGGGGTGATTAAACTCCCAGTCCCAAAGCCTTTCTCTTCGCTGCGATGTGCGCAGTAATAAGAGCGCAGGATTTAACAGGATCCGGTTCAACGGCGAAACATGCCCCGAAGACATCATTCAAGCCGGAAGTCGCAAGATCAACGACCTTCTTGCTGCCGCCGATGGGTGGCATTATACCTAATACCGTATATATGCCGCTGGCCATGGCATAGAAGGCAATAGCCACGGCTTTTTCCGAATACCATTCCGGCGCCGCGGCCGCGAGCGGCAGTTGGTTAATGTCCACGCCGATAGCATTGGCCAGGGCGCTGGCAATTACCATGATCCTGGAATTATCCACGCATGATCCCACGTGTAATGAAGGAGGTATGCCCAGAGCGCCGCAGATTTCTTTGAGTCCGGGACCGGCCAGTTCCTTGGCCTCAGGAACCTGTAACCCGGCCTTGCCCGCGGCAACATTGACGCAGCCTGTTGTCAAAACTAAAATATCGTTGGCGATTAGTCCCTTGATAAGTTCAACGTGGCCATAATCATGTTTAATTTTCGGGTTGTTACAACCGACAACTCCCACGGCGCCCTTAATCTTTCCGGCTTTGATCGCGTCGATCAGGGGGGTAAGTGTTCCGCCTAATGCTCCGACAATTGCTTCCACGGAAAAGCCCGTCATACTCTTTACGGGAGCATCGGGAATTAAAACCCTGTTCTTGTCACGGCGCGCAAAGTTTTCTATCGCTTCCCTTACTATCTTGAATGCCTGTTCCTTGGCGTTTTCCGGGGTGAACTCCACATGCTCCATAAAGTTGAATTTTGCCTTGTCGGATGTCGTGTACATTTTTGTGTGGTAGCATTGCGCGATCTGTCCCATGGAAGGCATGATGCACTGGTAATCGATGATGATGGCTTCCACTGCGCCGGTTACGATAACCAGTTCGGTCATCAGGTGATTGCCAGCCATGGGAATCTTTTTGCGCATCATCATTTCATTTCCCGAGCAGCACAAGCCTGCCAGATTGATACCAGTAGCTCCTTTTGATTTAGCGAGCGCAAGCATTTCCTTGTCTTCCACCGCGATATATATCATTTCAGAAACGATGGGGCTGTGTCCGTGCACCAGAATGTTCACCTGATCTTCTTTAAGCACACCCAGGTTTATTTCCGACATGCCCGGCGTGGGAGTGCCGAAGATTATGTCCGACAGTTCCGTGCCGATCATGGAACCTCCATATCCGTCAGCGAGGCTGCTCCGGACCGCCTGCAGCAATATGGAAACATAATTATTATCGACTCCCATGTGTGTCCGGTGCATTATTTCAGTGACTTCCCGGTCGATGCCCCGGGGAATCACCTTTACTTTTTTCCAGATATCGACGCGCTGTTTCGGCACCCTGCCGATAAAGGTCAGCATATCCTTCTTCATGCCGTAGTCATCCATCATCGCTTCGGCGAGTTGCCGGGCAATCTCCTTTTCGCTGATGCCGTCTGTTTTGATTCCATATTCTTTGGCCACGCTTTTCAATTTAACCGCATCTGTAATGTTGTAGCCGGAGGTTTTATCCAAACCGATTTTATGCAGAACATCCACAATATCGCGTCCGTGGTCGGAATGGGAAGCGGACCCCGCCGCCACCATACGGGCTAAATTTCTGGCGACAATTATATCAGCGTCGGCGCCGCAAACTCCC
>JBDKVD010000076.1:0-1977 GCA_039679325.1 Smithella sp. | reverse complement strand
TTTTTAAGGCAATAAATGTCGGATTTAAATTTAGCACGACATAATAACTGTAGTAAAAGCAATAGCATAAGCGAGACAACCTTTTGTTGTATGTTCGACAAAAATGTCGATCTTTGCTTGCAATTACCGTTGACTTTTGTTCTAAATCGCCTAATATGATCGGCATTCAGTCATCTTGAGGATTTAAATGTATTTTTTTAGAAAAAAAGAATTGGCCTTTAATCAGGCAAACCGCAAATATAACGGCACTTTTTTACAGCCCTGGGCCGTTGCCATTGTTTCCGCAGTATTCGTTGTCTTAATCCTCGTTATGGGGTTTTTCGGTCTTAGAAGAAACGATGCCAATCTGGTTGGTTTCATGGAAGATCAGGCGCTGAGTACGATCAGCGTCTTACAGCAATTAACGGAAGAAAATTTGAAAAATATAGTCGCCGCATCGAACAACAAAGGCTCAAACGTCAAAACAGCCAGTCAGGAAGAAGCAATCTACTCCAAAATGTGGGTTGTCGAAGCGTTGACTGAATTCGGCCGCGAAATAGATAACCAGTGGAAAAAAGGTAAGGTAAACAACGATTATCTCAAGAAGGCGGCAGCTGATAATAATTTCTGGTATCTGGCCTGCTTAAATAAACAGGGGCAGGCTATTTATCAAAGCGGGCATTTGCAAACGGATATGCTTGATGAAAGCGAACTGGTAAAAAACGGCCGAAAGCTGACAACGATTGAACTGATAGAAAAAATACGCGCCAAGAAAGGAATAGGTTTTGTCGCCCTGCGGCGCAAGGACGGCAGCGGCACAGTCGTTATCAATCTGGATAAGCAGGGTTTGATCTACTGGAGTTTAAAGGTGGCCGTAGAAAGAGGTATACAAAAGCTTGGTGAAGGCCACGGTTTAATTTATCTTCAGATAGCCGACGATCAGAACAAACTGCTGGGCGGCATTGGCCGGTTGGCGAAGGGATTGAGCAGCAATGACTTCAGCCGCCGGGAAGTTTTGTCCGGAAAAATAAAAATTATCAGCAGAAAAGTAAATTCCGGTGACAGCAAAATTCTCGATGTGGCAGCTCCTTTGTATATAAATACAAAAATCGTCGGAATTGTGAGAATCGGTCTTGATCGCGGCTCAATGGACAAGATTATTGAAGAAAACCGTCAGAATATCTTTGCTTTTATGATTTTTGTGGTTCTTGTCGCGATACTTTCCATGTGGCTTTTGTATTACGACCAGAACAGGCATCTATCCGGTATTATTGAAATGGAAAGGCGGCTGGAAAAGGCGGAACGGCTTTCATCTCTTGGCCAGCTTGCTGCCGGTGTGGCGCATGAAATTCGTAACCCGCTCAACGCCATCAGCATGGCCACACAAAGATTAAAAATGGATTTTGTGCCGGCCGAACCTGATAAGATGGAAGAGTTTAAAAATCTTTCGGGGGTCATTCGGGATGAAATCAAGCGTCTCAATGGAATCATTGAAGAATTTCTTTCCTTCTCTAAAAGCCGCCGGCTGCAGCTCAGTGATTTCCCGGTAACTGATGTTTTGCAGAAGATTGTCAGCCTGATTCGGGAAGAGGCATCAGCCCGTGGAATAAATATTGAAACCAGGTGGAAGCAGACTCCGGTCGTAATTCCTATGGATGTCAACAAGCTTCAGCAGTCTTTTCTCAATTTGATCAAAAATGCGATGGAGTCCATACCTGCAGAAGGGAAAATAACCATCAATGTCGATAAAGAAGGGAAAAATTATATAGTGGTGAGCATCTCCGATACCGGCTGCGGTATGACCGGGGAGGAAATCGAAAAGATTTTCAGCCCTGAATATACAACTAAAGAAAAAGGAGTAGGGCTGGGCATACCTTTGGCTTACGAGATTATCCGCGGACATGGCGGAGATATCCGGGTAATCAGCCGAAAGGGGGAAGGAACAACATTTGAAATTGTTCTGCCCCGGGTAAGGCCCAATGAAAAGTCTACATAATA
>JBDKVD010000075.1:0-23040 GCA_039679325.1 Smithella sp. | reverse complement strand
TCGCCGGAAGTATCAGAAAAAGACTCCGGAACATCATGGTTGAGACATGCAGCATGTCTATGCTGGGGCCGCGTTTTGGTGAGGTTTTCGAGAAATGTGTCAGCAGAGGGGCTGATAAAGTCATCGTTATTCCTTATTTCCTCCATTTCGGCGCCCACATGCAGGAAGACATTCCGGAGATACTCCTTGAAAAGGCGCACCAGTTTCCCGACGTGACCCTCATCATGGGAAAGCATCTCGGCTTTGATGAAAAGCTGACGGATCTTGTTGTAAAACGGATCAGTGAGTCGGAAGGGCTCGAAGATATCCGAAAAAGACAGATCAAATGACAAATAATGACTGCAGCAAAATCTGTGGAATACAGGAAAACAAGACAATGAACTCGGTGATAAAAAATATTTTTGTTGCTTTGATTTGTTGCGGTGTTCTGCTCGCGGCGGATGCCGCCTATGCCATGCACATTGCTGAAGGCATCTTGCCGTTTCGCTGGGTAGCCTTCTGGTTTGCCGTTGCCATTCCTTTCGTTGCGTATGGGTTATACAGTCTGAACAAACGCTCCCGCGATGATCTGTCTTTCAAACCCCTGGTCGGGCTGATGGCGGCGGTTATTTTTATCATTTCCTGCATGCCTGTTCCCGTACCCTTTGCGGGAACCTGTTCCCATCCCTGTGGAACCGGCATTTCCGGAATCCTCGTCGGTCCGGCCATCAGCGTAGTTATCACCGCCGTGGCCCTTCTCATCCAGGCGATCTTTCTCGCCCACGGGGGATTGAGCACGCTTGGCGCCGATATCGTTTCCATGGGCGTGATGGGGTCTTTTACCGGTTACTTTACATTCAGAATATTGCGATCCGTCAGGGCGAACATTGCTGTTGCCGGCTTTATGGCCGGATTATTTGCCGACTGGGCCACGTATCTGACTACGTCGGTGGAACTGGCCTCCGGTGTCAGGGGGGATGCAGCTTTCCTTCCCCTTTTCTGGAAAATACTTATCGCCTTTATTCCCACGCAGCTGCCTTTGGGGATTCTCGAAGGGGCCATGACGGCGGGCATGGTCGTTCTCCTTTATAAGAAAAGACCTGATCTCCTGGTCAAAATGCGTGTTATTAAACCGGGGGAAGTGTCCATGCAAAAACAAGGGGTAACAGCTTTGATAGTTTCTCTTTTCATAACAGGCGCAGTGTTATCGGCTGCGATTCCTGCCGATGCATCCAAATGGAGCGGCGTTGATGAGGCTGTCATTGAAAAAGTTGCCAAGGAGCATGGAAGAGAAGCCGGCGAACCGCTTATCGATCTCGAGCAGGGCGATATCGGACTCTTTTTGTTTCTTATCACCGGCGCTTTAGGCGGTTTCGCTGCAGGGTATTACTGGCGAGCCCTCCTTGTTGAAAAAGTGCAGCCTTTAGATGACGCAAAAGAAATGATAACGGAAAAAAAGAAATGATAATTTCTGACTACATCCATAATAGAAATTACTGGCTTTCCCGAATGGATGCAAGAGTCAAAATCATCTCGGCTATTGTCCTTCTCGTTATGGTTCTCACTTATGAGGGGATAAGCTTCCCCCTCTTTCTCTTTCTTTGTGGAGTAGGGCTTTCCGTTGATATGAAGATTCACCCCCGGGTACTTTTTATCAGGTATCTGGAACCCTTCTTTATCGTTACGGTGCTTCTCGTCCTCAAGGTCTTCTTCACGGGAAAAGTTCCTCTCTTTTCCTTAGAGTTTATGGGAATGACCGTAACGGGTTTTCGGGAAGGTTTTTTGGAGGGAATGCGCATAGGATGCAGAATAATGGGAGCCGTCACTATTGTGGCCGTCCTTGGATTTTCGACCCCTTTCAACCAGTTTATGGCGGGGCTTTCCTGGCTCAGATTACCCAGGGGATTTGTCGAGGTTTCCATGTTTGCATACCGCTATATCTTCATGCTCTTTGAAGATGCCATGCTCATTTACAGCGCTCAAAAAAACAGGCTCGGCTATTCTACGATTAAACGGGGTTTCAACTCTTTTGGCATTCTCGCCGGGGCACTGGTTATCAAAGCCTTTGACCAGAGTCAAAAGACGACCGTCGCCATGACGCAACGGGGCTACGACGGCGTCATGCCCAACCTGGAGCATAAGCCTTTTAAAACTTTAGAAATAGGAGGGGTCTTGTCTTTTATAATTGTTATGGGGATCTTATGGAAAATATGGTAACCAGACTCGCCGTGAGGATAGCTTCCTTTGTCTATGCCGACGGGACAAAGGCGATGAGTGAAATCAACCTCGATATCCGAAAAGGAGAATTCGCCGGAATTCTGGGATCCAACGGTTCAGGAAAAACAACTCTTCTCAAAATCATGGACGGACTTATAAAAGATTTCAAGGGAACTGTTCACCTTGACGGCCGGGATGTGCAAAAACTCTCGCCCAAAGAGATTTTCAGTAAAGTAGGTTTAATCTTTCAGAGTCCCGATGAACAGCTCTTTGCGGGTAATGTTTCAGAGGACGTGGCCTTTGGCCCTCTCAATATGGGGCTCAAAGGTAAAGAGGTTACAAGACGCGTTAAAGAGGCTCTTGATGACGTGGAGTTGGCGGGGTACGAAGCAAAATCGATACATAACCTGAGCTACGGTCAAAAGAAACGGGTCTGTATCGCCGGTCTGCTCGCCATGGGCCACGAAATACTCCTACTGGATGAACCTACAGCCGGTCTTGATCCCATGGGCGAATACCGGATGATGAGCCTGTTGAAAAAACTAAACTCTGAAAAGAACGTAACCATTGTCATGGCCACCCACAGCGTTGATTTGGTACCCGTCTTTCTGGATAAACTCTATATTCTCAGTAAAGGTTCTATTGTCAGAGGCGGTACGCCGGAAGAGGTTTTTTCCGCTCCAGACGACATGGCTGATGTTAAACTGCGCCTGCCTCAGGTTGCCGAACTTATCTATCAGTTGAAGCACGAAGATAAAATGGCCTTTGAAAAGATTCCTCTTACCATAGGTGAGGCACGCCGCGAAATCATGCGCATAGCTTCAGGATCAGGCTGAGGGCTGAAGAAAAAGAGGGATACAAGAAACAAGCGCCGAAGGCCACCAAATAACCTCCAGCCTTCGGTCTTCAGCCTAAACACAAAGAGTAAAATGGCAACGGATATTAAGAACACCAACATTTACAAGAGGTAGAGGCCAAGATGGCGTCAAAGACTAAAACGCTTCGCTCCGGTTTCACGACAGGAGCCTGTGCCACAGCAGCGGCTAAAGCGGCCATGATGGTCATGCTTGGCAAGGAGATGCCGACAGCGGTTGGCATTGCGCTTCCCGCTGGTGAAGAGGTGATAATACCCGTTGCCTTTGCAGAGTTCAGATCCAATGGAGCCCTGGCATCAGTTACCAAGGACGCAGGTGACGATCCCGACATCACTAACGGCGTTACGATCTCGGTTTTTCTCACGTGGTCGGAAGGCAAAGATGTGTGCTTTGTAGCGGGAGAGGGCGTCGGGACGGTGACGAAACCGGGCCTGTCCATCTTGCCCGGTGAACCTGCCATCAACCCGGTGCCGCGACGGATGATAACCGATGCTATACGGTCGATGACGGATCGGGGTGTCACTGTTACCATATCCATACCGGGCGGAGAAGAACTGGCGGCGCGTACCTTCAATCCCCGTCTCGGCATCACCGGCGGGCTTTCCATAATCGGTACAACCGGCCGCGTGCGCCCCTTCAGTTGTTCCGCCATACGGGAATCGATCAGGTCTGTTATTGAAGTTACCGCCGCGAGCGGTTTTATCCGGCCGGTTATCGTACCCGGACACATCGGTGCACGTTCGGCCCGGGGACTCTTGCGCATTCGGGAAGAAGAAATCATTGAGGTGAGCAATGAATGGGGCTTTGCTGTTGACGCCGTCAAAGAGCACGCCTTTGAAGCGGTTCTCGTGCTGGGACATCCGGGAAAACTGGCGAAGCTCGCCCAGGAGCAATGGGATACTCATTCGTCACGTTCCCCAAGCGCCTTGCCTTATGTGGCCAACATGGCCGGGAGCTTAACTGGTCTCGGGTATATGGAAATACCCACTGTAGAAGGTGTTTTTGGCGCCCTGTCGGCGGAGAACAAAAGACTTCTCGGTGATGAACTTGCCGCAAAAATTTGTGAAGCAATCCACAGAAGATTGGATGGAACTATGCCCGTATCGATAGTGCTGGTTGATATGAAGGGAAATCTGCTGGGACAAAAAGGAGATCTGACGCCATGGCAATGAAAACGAATCCCATCCGGATCGTCGGCTGCGGTCCCGGTTCATTGGAATACGTAACACCTTTGGCCTATAAAATAGTTCATGAAGCCGATGTCCTGGTGGGAGCTCAAAGGTTGCTTGACCTGTTCCCTCAAACCGCGGCGCAGCGTGTCCCTGTTTCGTCCCAAATTGAAGGACTTCTTGATCAGCTGGAAAAAATATCTCCAGCGAGGAGAATAGTTATCCTTGTTACCGGCGATCCCGGACTTCTAAGCCTGGCCAGACTTGTGATCGCGCGTTTCGGAAGAGATGCCTGCCGGGTCATAGCCGGTGTCAGTTCCCTGCAGGTGGCCTTTGCAGCGCTTGGCCTTGACTGGCATGACGCCCTTGTTATTGACGCCCATGGTGATCTGCCGCAATTAGATGACGCCTCCATTGCCAATGCCGGGAAAATAGCCGTATATGCGGGAAAGAAAGAATCATTCAAGTGGATGGCCGGTCTGGCCCGTCTGCTCGGTATGGAATACCGCATCTTCCTTTGTGCAGATCTTACTCTTCCCGGCGAAACTGTCCGGGAAATTACAGAGGATAACCTTCTTGAAGAAGGCCATCCCTCATTATCAGTTGTGATTTTCGTTAAAAAGGAGCTTATGGAATGAAAACTGGAACGCTCTACGGTATTGGCGTAGGACCAGGTGATCCGGAGCTGGTTACCGTCAAGGCGGCACGGATACTTGCATCATGCGGTCATGTATTTGTACCCAAAGCCAGGATCAAGGCCGAAAGCGTGGCTCTGACCATCGCCCATCGCTACATCAACAAAAAAGCTCAGATCCACGAGCTGACTTTTCCCATGACGAAAGACCCTGGAGAACTTGCCCGCCGCTGGGAAGAGAATGGCCGTGCGGTAGCATCAATTCTGAGCAGCGGCGAGGATGCCGCTTTTCTTACACTGGGTGATCTCTTTCTCTATTCAACCTACATCTATCTATTAAAAGAGCTGAAAAAGCTGATGCCTCATGCGGAGATTGTCTCCGTTCCCGGTGTTACCGCTTTTAGCCTGGCCTCAGCCCTCACAGCATTTCCTGTGGGCGAAGGAAGTGAACCCATTACGGTTATACCCGCAGCGGTAACCGATATAAATGTCATTCGCGAGGCTTTTACAAAACCGGGGACCGTAATTCTCATGAAGATAGACAAGAAGCTTCCGGAGATCATGAACATCATGGAAGAGACAGGCGTCATAGAAAGGGCCGTTATGGTGAGCCGGGCGGGCATGGAAGATCAGCGGATTGAAACGGATCTCCGAACGCTCAAAAATTGCGATCCGCAGGCGGGCTATTTATCAATTATTCTCATCCACACTGCAAAAGGAGAACAACAATGAAGGTAATTTTCGTCGGCGCCGGACCGGGCAATCCCGATCTGTTGACCGTAAAAGCAAAGACCATACTCGAGAGCTGCCGCATCATCGTATATGCAGGATCGCTGGTGAGTCCGGCAGTCATGGCCATCGTACCCGATAATGCCGAGCGCTACGATTCGGCGGAGATGAACCTGGAAGAGATTATTGCTGTCTGCAGCGACGCAAAGGATCGGGACATTGACGTGGTTCGTCTCCATTCCGGTGATCCCTCCGTCTACGGCGCGACAAGAGAGCAGATGAACGAACTCGACCGTCTCGGAATTCCTTTCGAGGTTGTGCCGGGAGTGAGCGCTTTTCAGGCGGCGGCTGCAGCTCTTTCCACGGAGCTTACGGCGCCGGAGGTATCCCAGACAATTATCCTGACCCGCACGTCAGGCCGTACCCCGCTTCCCAAAGAGCAGGAGCTTGCCGAACTGGCCCGCTCCAGGGCCACGCTGTGTATATACCTGTCCGGCAGAAATGTGGAAAAAACGATCGAAACACTGGTTCCTTATTACGGCGTCAATTGTCCGGCCGCCGTCATTTTTCACGTCTCCTGGCCCGACGAAGAGATAGTCAGGGGCACTTTGGGCGATATTGTAAAAAAGGTGGAAAAGGCCGCGTTGGGGCAAACGTCCATCATCCTGGTGGGGCATGCACTGTCCAGGGATATACCGGTATCAAAACTCTATGATGCGAAATTCAGCCATGGATTTAGAAAAGGCACGGAGGCAATATGATGAAAACAGCCCTGGTGACTTTATCCGCCGAAGGCGTGCAGGTTATAAGACAACTGGCTTCAGGCTTTCCCCAGGCAAATCTTTTTGTTCATCAAAACATCCGCATGGACATAGATGCGTTACGTTTCAAGAGCATTGTTGAACTTACCGCGGTGATCTTCAATCAGTACAAATCCATCATCTACGTTGCGCCCACCGGTGTTGTTGTGCGTGCCATCGCCCCCCACGTGAAGAGTAAGTATACTGATCCGGCTGTTGTCGTCGTCGACGCCATGGGGCGTTTTGCCATAAGCCTCCTTTCCGGGCATGAAGGGGGAGCAAATGAAATCACCATCCAGGCAGCCAATCTCATTGGAGCTGAACCGGTGGTGACAACAACGACGGAGGCGCTGAAGTCGCTCATTGTCGGCGTCGGCTGCCGTCGAGGTGCAAAAGCCGAGGTGATCATTGAAGCAATAAAGGAAGCGTTGTCCAAAATAAAAGCAGACCCGGAAGAGGTAAGGCTCCTTGCTTCCGCCGACATTAAGGCCCGGGAAGAGGGGCTTATCGAGGCTGCAGGTCTTATGGGAATTCCTCTCCGCCTCATCACTTCCGAGGAGATCAGAGAGGCTAAAAAGATATTCACCAATTCCGAACTTGCGCAAAAAAAAGTAGGATTGCCGGCTGTCGCGGAACCGGCGGCGCTTCTTGCGGGAAAGCACACCAGACTAATTCTTGAGAGGATAACATGGAAAAGCATAACAGTGGCAATTGCACGGGAAAACTTTACGTAGTCGGCATCGGCCCCGGCGGCCCGGAAGACCGCACCAGGCGGGCGGAAAAGGCAATTGCCGAAAGTAATGTCGTGGCCGGTTATAAAATGTATCTCGATCTGATCAAAGATCTGACGGAAGAGAAAGAGCTTATTTCTTCAGGCATGACTCAAGAAGTGGAACGCTGTCGCGCCGCCCTCGAAAGTGCCGCGCAAGGTAATGTGGTAGCCCTTGTCTCATCGGGAGACGCCGGTATTTACGGCATGGCTGGTCTGGCCCTCGAACTGAATCACGCATTGGGGTTCCACGTGGCCGTCGAAACCGTACCCGGTGTGACGTCGGCCACGGCCGCAGCAGCAAGAATAGGGTCGCCGCTGATGCTCGATTTTGCCGTCATCAGCTTAAGCGATCTTCTCCTTTCCTGGGAAACGATCCGGAAAAGAATAGAAGCCGTAGCCCAGGCGGACCTTGTCCTTGCCCTCTACAACCCGAAAAGCAAAAAACGGTCATTGCACCTGGAGGAGACGGTAGCCATTCTCCGAAATCACCGTCCGGGTTCTACACCGGTGGGCATTGTCACCGACGCGGGGCGCCCAAGCGAGAAGATTGTCCTGACGAACCTGGATAATCTCCTCGACGCCGAGATAAACATGAGGAGCGTCGTTATCGTCGGCAACAGCACTTCAAAAGTCATAGACGGGAAATTCATTACCCCCAGGGGTTACCAGATATGATACCTTTTCGCTTTCAAAGGATAACGCGGCGGCTAGGAGGAGGCGACGAGGCGTATTATGCATACGTTGAGGAAGCCAACGACGACGCCAACAAAGTTAGCCAAAGAAAGCGGAATGGTATGATACTGCTTATGGGAGGTACGAGTGAAACCTCCCTCATCGCCGAGAAACTTGCCTGTGCCGGATACCGTGTTCTCGTTTCCTGTGCTACACAGATCGACCTGGACACAGGCTCCCACCCTAACATTACTCTGCGCAGGGGACCGCTGAACGCGGATGGACTTGTCTCACTCATCAAAGCGCGAGGGATAGCTCTCATAGTAGATGCCGCTCATCCTTATGCAACAGGCGCTCATGCTGCGGCCTTTGAAGCGGCCCGGTTTGCCGGCGTACCATATCTTGTCTATACGCGCCCGGCCGACGACGCTTGCGAGGAGGCCGGAATTATCTATGCCGCCGATCATAACGAGGCCGCGAAGAAGGCCTTTGCCGAAAATAAACCGGTACTGCTTACAACCGGTTCAAGAAACCTCGCACCTTACGCCGGCGAGGCGAAAAGAACCAATGTTCCGCTTATCGTCCGGGTTCTGCCGGAGACGTCGTCAATGGAGGCCTGTCACGTCGCAGGCATATCGGATGACTGTATCATCGCCGCCCGTGGCCCTTTTTCCCTTGAGGAAAACCTTGACGCCATCAGAAGATTCGCCGTCGGTGTCATCGTCACCAAGGATAGCGGAGTTCCGGGGGGCGTAAGGGAAAAAATCGAAGCTGCCCGCCTGGAAGGGTGCAAGGTCGTTGTCGTCAAAAGGCCCGTTACGCCCTCGGGTTCTTTCTTTTCAGACACATCCCTCCTCCTGAAGTACATAATAAGTATACACCCCGCTTGAAAAATTACCCAAAAGAGGATATATTTTAAAAATAAGCTGTTGAAAGCATATCTTAAATTAACTTTTTAATATTACAGGTGTATCCATGACAGAAAGAGAACCGGAAAAATGGTTGAAAGTTGAAATAAAGGCGAGTGCGGAATTAATGGATGCACTGGGAAATTTTCTTACGGAAACAGGCGCCCAGGGAGTATTTCAGGAAACTTTGGAACCTCCGTTTGCGGAGGAATTTGCGGAAGTCTCGGCCTGGGAAACAATTCAAGCTTACTTTCCTCATGATGTGCGTTGTGAAAAACGAATCGCTGCCATACAAAAATACCTGGATAGCTTAAAAGAAGTATTCTCCGATCTTCCGGCGCCGGTTTTGGTAACGGAAACCATCAGTGATCCGGATTGGGGCGAACAGTGGAAAAAATATTTCAAACCTATCCGTGTCAGCAGCAATATTATCGTTAAACCTACCTGGGAAAGATATACGCCGTCGAGCCGTGACATCGTTATTGAAATCGATCCCGGTATGGCTTTCGGAACCGGTCAGCATGCATCCACCAGAATGTGCATTGAAGCACTGGAAGACATCATCATGAAAGATCGTAAAATTGCCGAGTGGAAAGTTCTCGATGTAGGTTGCGGCACCGGAATTTTAGGGATCACCGCGGCAAAACTTGGCGCTATTGATGTTATCTGTCTGGATATCGATAAAAAGGCAACGGAAATCGCCGAGGAAAATGCCGCGATTAATCTGGTCTCCGACCGGCTGCATATTATTAATAAAGATGCTGCGGCGGTCAAGGAGATGAGAAATTTAATAATCGCCAATTTAACCTCTAAACTGCTTTTAAAACTGCGCCATCACCTGACGCAATTACTTGAGCCGGAAGGTTATCTGATCATTTCCGGCATCATCGAACAGGATGCCAAAGAGATCGAAGAGCATTTTTCTATCGCGCCGTTGATTCAAAACAGAGTCATCACCGAAAAAGAATGGGTCTGCTACGTACTCAAGAAAGAGGCATCCGCCGCATAGCTTACGGGGAAATTTTTCTTTTACCACAATTATTGTATTGCGAAAGTCGCCGAAGAGGTAAGCTCAACCTTGACCATTCCCAGAATTTACAGTCCAGTTGCGCTGGAAAAAGGAAAACCTTGCGAACTGGAACAAGATAATTACAAATATTTAAAGCAGGTTTTGCGTCTGGAGCCGGGCGCCCGCATTAATGTATTTGACGGCTTTGGCCATGAATTTACGGCAACAATTAAAAGCTTTTCTGCAAACAATGTCGCTGTGGAATTAGGAGATGAAGTACATACAGCGGGCAAGGAAATAAAAATAACTTTAGGTCAGGCTCTTCCTAAAGCAGGAAAAATGGATGTGATTGTCCGGGGCGCCGCGGAACTGGGCGCGGATGTGATTATCCCTTTTGCAGCTGAACGCTCGGTAAGCCGCATTGCCGTTGAAAAAAATCTGTTGAAAACCGCCCGCTGGCAAAAGATTGCCTGTGAAGCCGCCCGCTGCTCGCGAAGTTCGCAAATAACGGAAGTCTTGCCCGTTGCCTCTTATGAAACAATGCTGGCCCAGGCAGGTGAACAAGCCCTCAAAATGATTTTCTGGGAGGAAGAAGATCAGAAAAGTATTAAAGATATTCTCTCGGATCAAACATGGACAAACACTAAAGAAATATTCATTATTGTAGGGCCGGAGGGGGGCTTGTCCAGAGACGAAATTTTAAAGGCAAAGGAAGCGGGCTTTATTTCCGTGAGTTTGGGCAAGCAAATTCTGAAGGTAGAAACGGCGGCACTGGCAATAATTTCCATAATCCAGTATGAAAAGGGTATATTCAGCAATACTTCAAGGGAGATAAAATGACCGTCTATAAATTTGCCGGTTTCTGGCGACGCTTTGTTGCTTACGCCGTTGATAATATTATCATTAACATTGTCTTTTTTATTTTTGGAGTAATTGTTGCAACCGCATTTGTAATGGGGTCGATGTCGGCCGATAATCTTGCCTGGATCGCTGACATAACAGATCCGGCACACATTACTCCTGTTACCCTTCTGATAGCAGCTTGGTATGTAATTCTAACGATCGCCTATTTTACTTATTTTCATGGCATGAAAGGCCGTACGCCGGGAAAAATGCTGATGGGCTTGCAGGTCGTATCGACTGACGGTACTCCTATCGGTTTCGGAACCGCCTTTTTAAGATCAGTAGGCTATTTGGTCTCCAGTTTATTGTTTACCATACCTCTCGGGTTCATCTGGGTGGCTTTTGACAAAAAAAAGCAGGGCTGGCATGACAAAATCGCCGGAACCGTAGTTATTATCAGGTCTGATGAAAATGTAGCTGCCGGTCTTAATATTACGGAACCGGCAGCCATTTCCAATGCTTTGCAAACTGAAGAAAGTAAAACCGCAACCGGCACAGAGGCGGAAATAAACGATCAGCCGGAAGATGGCGATCAAAAAATACCTTGACAAAAGGTACCATATTATATAGACGAAAGCCTGCTTTTTACAATACTTTGAGTAAATTTAGGGGCCGGTAGCTCAGTCGGTAGAGCATCGGACTGAAAATCCGAGTGTCGACAGTTCAATTCTGTCCTGGCCCACCAGCGATATCAGGGACTTAACCAAGCATGGTTAAGTCCTTTTTTCTTGGGTTATATGTTTTGTCCCGCTTTTTATTCTACCCTTTAAAACAAACCAATTACTGTTAAGAAACAAGAGTGATTTCATCACCCACACGAATGACGCCTTCTGTAAGGACCCTGACGAAAATCCCTTCCCGGGGCATTACGCAGTCCCCGATGGTATTGAAAATCGCGCAACGGTTATGACAGACCTTACCGATTTGAGAGACTTCCGTGAAAACCTCCTTGCCGATCTTCAGCTTAGTTCCCAGCGGTAGTAGATGGAGAACAATCCCCTCCGTGGTGATATTTTCCGCGAAGTCGCCGTAATTGATATCCAAGCCCTTATTTCTTATTTTTTCAATACTCTCGTTAGCCAGCAGACTTACTTGGCGATTAGGCAGAATACTTGCGTGGGCATCCCCTTCAATTCCGGAATTCACAATCATTCGACATTCGCCCACGGGATTTTTTTTTGTGCCTACTTTTTCCCCGATATTAACTGATAATATTTTTCCTGTTGGTGTTGCCATTAGTTCTCTCTTTCTGTAAAAAGTCATTCACCTATATGCTCAAAAAGGACGGTAGACAGGTACCGTTCCCCGGCATCCGGGAGAATCACGACAAAGGTTTTTCCTGCAAATTCTTCCCTTGCGGCCAGACGCAATGCAGCTGCCGTGGCCGCTCCGCAGGAGATGCCGACGAGGATGCCCTCCTCCCGGGCCAGTCTCCGGGCCATCTCAATTGCTTCATCACTTTCCACCTGCTCCACCCGGTCCACCAGGGAAAGATCCAGGGTGTCCGGGATGAATCCGGCGCCGATTCCCTGAATTTTGTGCGGCCCCGGCCGAAGTTCTTCCCCGGCCAGCTTCTGGGTAATCACCGGACTTTCCCTGGGTTCCACCGCCACAGACAGGATAGGTTTTCCTTGAATATTCTTGATGTAACGCGATACTCCCGAAATCGTTCCCCCTGTTCCGACACCGGAGACGAGGACATCCACCGCTCCATCCGTGTCCGTCCAGATCTCGGGGCCGGTAGTCTTCTCATGGATGGCGGGATTAGCCGGATTCTTGAACTGCTGGGGCAGGTAATAATGTTCCGGTGCTGAAGCCAGTAAAGCTTCAGCCCGGCTAATGGCTCCCTTCATCCCCTCGGCACCCGGCGTAAGGACGAGATTGGCACCGAAGGCTGCCAGCACCCGGCGGCGTTCGAGGCTCATGGTTTCGGGCATGGTCAGTGTCAATTTATACCCCCGGGCTGCCGCCACGTAGGCCAGGGCGATCCCGGTGTTGCCGCTTGTCGGTTCGATGATCTCCATGCCGGGTTGAAGCACTCCTCGTTCTTCCGCATCCCAGATCATGGCCGCGCCGATCCGGCATTTTACTGAATAAGCAGGATTACGGCCTTCCACCTTGACAAGCACCGTCGCCGGCATCCCTTTGGTAAGATTATTCAGTTTCACCAGCGGCGTATTGCCGATGGACCGGGAATTGTCTTCGTAGATTCTTTTCATGTGTTCAGCCTCCTGTTTTATAATGGAAAGCCGGCTGCGGCTGTTTCCAATTCAAGCCGGGTTTCAGATTCGAAGCTTAACATTTTAAAGCTGATCAGTACACCTTTTCAAAAGCCTGCTCCAGATCCTCCAGAATGTCATCGATGTGTTCAATGCCTATGGACAGCCTGATGAAATCGGGCGTCACGCCTGTGGCCAATTGTTCTTCCGGGGAGAGTTGCTGATGCGTCGTCGTCGCCGGATGAATGGCCAGAGTCTTGGCATCACCCACATTGGCCAGATGGGAGACCAGGGAGAGGGAATTGATGAATTTTTTTCCGGACTCCAGACCGCCCCTGATTCCGAAGCCGATAATGGCTCCAGCCCCCAAAGGCAGGTATCTATCAGTTTTTGCCTTTTCTGTGCTGCCGGGCAGCCCCGGATAATTGACCCAGGAAACCTTGGGATGCTTTTCCAGATAACTCGCCACGGCCAGTGCGTTTTCGGCATGGCGGATCATTCGCAGATGCAGTGTTTCCAAACCTTGGAGGAGAAGAAAGGCGTTAAAAGGCGACAAGGCGGGTCCCAGATCCCTAAGCAGGGTTACCCGGGCCTTGACAATATAAGCGATGTTTCCCGCCGGCTTCAGGGCTTCAACAAAGTTAATTCCGTGGTAACTGGGGTCGGGATCGGCGATAAGAGGGAACTTGCCATTGGTCCAGTCAAACTTTCCTGAATCCACAATGACGCCGCCCAGAGAGGTGCCGTGCCCCCCGATAAACTTGGTTGCCGAATAGACAATGATATCCACTCCGAAATCGAAGGGTTTCAAGAGGTAGGGTGATACCGTATTGTCGAGGACAAAGGGGATGCCGTGAGCCCGGGTAACGGCGGCAATGCCTTCGAGATCGGCCACGTCGAGTTTGGGGTTGCCCAGGGACTCCGCATAGAAAGCCTTGGTCTTCGGCGTGATGGCCTGTTCCAGGGCCTTCAGATCGTTGGATTTCACAAAGCGCACCTTGATTCCCAGACGGCGGAAGGTGTAATGAAAAAGATTGTAAGTGCCGCCGTAAAGATTGTCGGCGGAAACAATTTCATCACCGGCCTGGGCGATATTGAGCAGTGCCAGCGTGATCGCAGCCTGTCCGCTTGCCGTAGCCAGTGCTCCTACGCCGCCGTCAAGGAGGGCGATTCGTTTTTCCAGGACGTCCGTAGTCGGATTCATTAACCTGCTGTATATGTTCCCCGGCTCCTTCAGGGCGAACAGGTTGGCTGCATGTTCCGTATTCCGGAACTGATACGATGTGGTCTGGTAAATGGGAACGGCTCGAGCGCCCGTTGCCGGATCCGCTTCCTGGCCGCCGTGCAGAAGAATAGTTTCTCGTCTTAAAGATCTTTGTATTGTGTTCATATGACCTCTCAATTTTATTGGATTAAATACTGTTTTTTTCATATTAGTTGCGATCTCCCTGCTGTTCTTTTTGCAATGGATTCGAATTGTTTGCCGACAAGAGAAAGAGCGCCAGTTCAGCCAGCAGATTCGGCAGGCAAGCCACGGTTTGCTGTTTCCGGAGATAGCGGGCGTCAATAATCCCGATGCGCTTCCGTGTGCAGAAATCCCTGAAATCGTTGATGCTGAAAAAACGCACGTTAGGAGAATCATACCACTGATAAGGCAGCACAGAGGTTACCGGCGATTTCCCCTGGAAAAAAAGCCGGCAACGCGAACCGATCCAGGCAAAATTGGGAAACCCGACGATCACTCGCCGGCCGACCCGCAGTGCATCTTCTAACAGCGCATCCACCTGTCGAACCTCCTGCAAACTCTGATTCAGAATTACGTAATCAAACGATCGGTCTGGATACGCTTGCAGACCGCTCTCGATATCACCGTGGCAGACGCTCAATCCCTTCTTCACGCATTCTAATACGGCACTTTCTTTAAGTTCTATTCCCTGTCCCCGGATGTTGCGGCTCCGGGCGAGAAAAGCCAACAAGTCGCCCTCACCGCAACCAAGATCCAGAACACGGCTGTCGGAGTCGATCATGTCATTGATAATCCGGTAGTCCGGAGGAATATCGTTTATCAGATTACAGACGGTCATAACTGCTCTTCAAAAAATTCCTGATCAATGTGGTTTCTCCTTCCGTTTCCACCAGAAAGGCGTCATGGCCGTAAGTGGAATTAAGTTCGCAGTAGGTTACATCCGCTTGCCCTCTTTGCAACTGGCGCACAATATCCCGGGACTGGCTGGAAGGGTAGAGCCAGTCCGACGAAAAAGAGACGACGAGAAAGCGGATGTCGCTTGTCCGGGCCGCGGCAAACAACCGGTCTCCCGAGAGGTCGAAATAATCCAGCGCCCGGGTGATGTAGAGATAGGAATTGGCGTCGAAACGTTTTACGAACTGATTTCCCCGGTAATGGAGGTAGCCGCCGACTTCGAATTCCGGTGCAAAAGGAACACCATGAGAATTCCTGGTCCGGTTGCGGGAAAATTTTTCTTCCATTGAAGTTTCGCTCATGAAGGTGATGTGGCCAATCATCCGGGCGATGGCGAGCCCTTTGTCCGGTCCGCAGTCTTCATAGTAACGTCCATTGCGCCATGTTGGATCGGTGATGATGCTCTGCCGGATGACCTCATTGAAGGCTATCTGCATTGGCGAATGCCGGGTTGTTGTGGCGATGGGAATCGCAGACCGAACTCGCTCCGGATAGGAAGCGGCCCACTGCAAAGTCTGCATGCCGCCCATAGAACCTCCGGCAACGCAGAGCAACTTCTCGATGCCGAAAAAATCGATCAAGCGGCGCTGGGCTTCAACCATGTCCTGGATCGTGATGGCGGGGAAATTCAGGCCGTAAGGCTTCCCCGTTGCCGGATCAAGAGACGCCGGGCCGGTGGAACCCTTGCATCCGCCGATCACGTTAGAACAGATGATGAAATAACGATCGGTATCGAAGGCCTTGCGGGGACCGATCATATTATCCCACCAGCCCGCTTTCTGCTCGTATACGTGACGACCGGCTGCATGGGCGTCTCCGGAAAGGGCGTGGCAAATCAGGATGGCATTGGACCTTTGCGGGTTTAACTGTCCGTAGGTTTCATAAGCCAGAGTGACCGGCCCCAATTTTTCTCCGCTCTTCAGAACGAGTTCTTCCGTTGGTTCACCAAAAGAAAAATATTGTGTTTCTACCGGTTTTCCGCAATCCAGTTTAAGTGCTTCGTCCGATGCGATTTCGGTGAAACCCAAATGATTTAAATTGTTTTTCATATTTTACATCTCCACAATACTATGACTCTCTGCACGGTCAGGGAAAGAGAGCAACCAGGATTGCAGTGTTTTTTTCAATATGTGCCGTAAAATAAAAAACCCGCTATCCTCATGTTTTTTCCGACGGATAGCGGGCTGACTTTTATACCATGTAATCTTTGGAGACGTTACATGTACGTATACCTCCCGCCCGCCAAGCGGCACATGACCAGATAAAGACGCATCGATTCACGGCTAATGTCGTTTTTCATTTCAGCTGTTCCTCTTTTTTTAAACATAACAGACTCGTTATTGATTTTAGATTATTACTAGCATTTTGATAGTAATTATATGCAATTTTTTTTTCTGTCAAGAAGAAATTTCAAGATAATGATTTGTCACGCTAAGCAGCGAAAAGGTATTATTCCTCTTTATAAATTTCCGGATATAATTTTTCAGCGCATTCCGGGCATAAACTATGACTGAATTCCACCTCTGAGTGATCTCTGAGATATTCTTCAATCTGATTCCAGTAGCCCTCGTCGTCACGTATTTTTTTACAGGAAGCGCATATGGGCAGTAACCCGTTTAAGGTTTTGACCTGGGAAATTGTTTTCTGCAGATCCAGAATAAGCTTCTCCCGTTCTTCTTCGACCTGTCTCTTCTCCGTAATATCGCGGATCGTTCCCTGAAAGCCTATTGTCCTGCCACTGGCGTCATAGCGGGCCACTGCCGTGATGAGCACGTGCCTTATGCTGCCGTCTCTTCTGCACAAATCAACGGGATATTCCTTGGTGTAACCACATTCCGTGATAACCCTGGCGTGCTTTGCCCGTTCTTCCTGGTTTGCATAGACATACGGTATCTTCTTCTGGAGCAGTTCTTCACGGCTGGAGTAGCCGAATAACTCCACCGCGGTATCATTCAAGTCGATAAGTCTTCCATCTCTTGAGGTTATGAAGACACAATCCCGCGAAGTTTTAAAAAACTGGGTGTATTTTTCTTCGCTCTCTTTCATCACCACTTCCGCCCGTTTGCGTTCGGATATTTCCCGCTGCAGCATCCTGTTTACCTGCATCAGCTCGGCGGTTCTTTCCCGAACCCTCATTTCCAGTTCATCATGTGCTTTTTGCAGGGATGCCCTGGCCTGCCTGCGGTCGGTGATGTCGCGCATGGATTCGATGGCGCCGGCGACATTGCCATAGTTGTCATATAAAGGTCCTGCTTTTCCCCAGAGGGCACGATGCACTCCCCTTACAGTTACCTCAGTCTCGGCTAAAAAAACTTTTCCTTCTCTCTTGATAAAATCATATTGCTTTTCGATCTCTTCATCGTGTCCGAATACCAGGTCAATCAGCATTGGTTTGCGCATCCCGTAGAAAGTCACTGTGTATTCATAATTGCCTTTTCCCAGCATATCTGCCGCCTTTACACCGGTCATCTCCTCGACAGCCCGGTTCCAGGCTATGACTTTTCCGTAAGTGTTAACAGCAAATGTCGCATCCGGCAGAAAATCAATCGTGTCGGCAAGTCGTTTTTCCGATTCTTCCAGAGCCGCTTCTATCTGCTTGCGGTCGGTGACATCCAGCCATGTCATCAGATTCTGTTTCGTGCCGGGTATTTTGTTAGCAGTTGCAATAATATCTTTTAACTGACCGTTCTGATTTATAAATTGGAATTCATATGACTTGGAAGAGAACAGCGGATTGATAATGCGCTGACGATAATATTCTTTCATTCGTTCCAGGTCGTCTTTGCGATAGACGAATTCCGTCCATTTTTTCTTGTCTTCCACTTCCTCCCTGATGTACCCGGTAAGTTTTTCAAATTCCCCGTTTGCCAGTGATATGGTGTTGTCTTCCTCTATAACAATCGTTGCGGTTCCTGTGTTTTCAAAAATGGCTTTATAGATGTTTTTCGATGGCGACAGTGCTTTTTTCGATTGCCTGTATTTGTTTTCTGATTTTTCGATTGCAATATTGTACCCAAACATCTTCGATGCTTCAGAAAACGGCTCTACGTGTATGTCTTTGTTTTTACAGTTCATAATCAGATATGCTCCTGTCTATACTTCCGTAATAACCAAATATCGTCCAGTATGAGGAAGGATATTTACCTGTTTTTTTCCAGAAAACGCAGATAGGACTGGAGATTCGAGGTCCTGTCCAGACCTAATTTCTTTCTGATGTTTTTCCTGTGAGTATCAATGGAACCTTCTCCAATTAACAGTGTCTTCGCGATTTCCTTGGTCGTCTTGCCATCCTTTATCAAAGACGCAATCTGAATCTCTCGGGGAGTAAGATCATATTGCCGCATATTGTTCAAAAGGGGTGAGGCGATTTCACCCAAATGCTTTTCAATAGTATCCAGACAAAACTGCTGCTGCATATCAAGGTTGTTTTTTCTAAGTTTTTCCACATACGGGAGTACCAGGCTCCCGATATTTGCAACAAAATTCTTTTCCAGAATCTTTTTGTCTTTTTCTCTTTTTTGCAAAAGCACATTCAGTGCCGTATTTACTTCCAATAGATTTTTGGTTTTTTCTTCGAGTTCGATTGTCCTTTCCGCAACCATAACCTCAAGTTTTTCACGGTATTTTTTCAATTCTTCTTCGTTCCGCCTGCGCTCCGTGACTTCCGATGCTACGCTGAGCAGAACAATCTGGTTTTCCCATTTGGTTGCTTTGACAAAAACTTCGAGGGGGAAGCTGGTGCCGTCTTTCCGGTAATGCTCTACATTGAATTGCGCTTCTCCGGTTTCCAGAATTTCTTTTATGCGTTCCTCAAATAAGGCTGTGCTTGAAGGCGCGTCAATCTCGTGAAGATTGCGAGCAAGAAATTCTTCCTTAGTATAGCCGTGCATGTCAAAGGTCTTCTGGTTGGCGTACAGAAAATTGCCCTGCAAGTCGTGCACTGTGATTGAGAGAGGTGAAATATCACTGAGGTTGGCGAGGATCAGAAGATTTTCCTCCACCCGTTTACGCTCGGATATTTCTTTCTGCAGAATTCTGTTTACCTGTGTCAGCTCGGCGGTTCTTTCCCGAACCCTGCTTTCCAATTCGTCGTGCGCTTTGTGCAAGGCTTTCTCCGCCCTTTTGAGTGCAGTGATGTCGCGAACGGACTCAATGGCGCCGATGATGTTGCCATGACCGTCATACAGTGGTCCTGCTTTTCCCCAGAGGGCACGGTGAACTCCCCTGACATTGGCCTCGGTCTCGGCTAAAAAAACATTTCCCTCTCTTTTGATAAAATTATACTGCTTTATGATCTCTGGATCGGGGCCGAATACCAGGTCAATCAGCATTGGTTTGCGCATCCTGTAGAAAGTCACTGTATATTCATAATCGCTCTTGCCCAGAATATCCGCCGCCTTTACGCCGGTCATCTCTTCGATGGCCCGGTTCCAGGCGATGACTTTCCCGGAACGGTCAATGGCAAATGTTGCATCCGGCAGAAAATCAATAGTGTCGGCCAGCCTTTGCTGTGATTCCTGCAGTGCGGCTTGCATCCGCTTCTGTTCAGTGATATCCATCAATACAGCCAGCGTCTTCTTCATGCCGGGCATTGTTACCACAGTTACGACAATATCTTTTACCTGGCCTTTCCGGTCGGTAAATTGGAACTCATATGTCCGGGGAGCAGAGAGTGGATTGACAAGGCGCAGACGATTATATTCTTTCATCCGCTCCAGATCTTCTTTGCGGGCCGTTACCTCCGTCCATTTTCTCTTGTATTCCACTTCCTCCTTGGTGTAACCGGACAGCTTTTCAAATTCTCCGTTTACCCGCAATATGGTGTTATCTTCGCCCAAAATAACTATGGCGATTCCGATGGTTTCAAAGATAGTATGGTAGAAGTTTTCCGATTCAGCGTTGTACCGGAGAATTTCCACCAGTTCAGAGACTTGTTCTTTTGCTTTGGCTTTATCCATCATCTGAAATACCTCTATCGACTGGGAATTTCTGTGGCCACGGAGGTGGTGCCTCATCTGGCTGAGTAATGTTACCTCCCGACCGGTCTTGTTATTTCCAATGAAAAGATTGTACAGACGGCAAAATGAAAGTATCGTCAAATACCAAGTCGCATTCAAAGGATCAGCTTTGGTGAGCAACTGAGGATGCGTATATGTTGAAAGGAGGCCAACGCTGTCCCCAAAATGCAACTTGGTATAAAAGCGCAGTGATTATTTTAATGATTAACTTTTAGGTTACTTATAACGGATTGTAAATATAGATTTAATCGGTGTTAAATAGATAGTCCGCTTATCCATTTTTTTAATAAAATACATGTATGATCGGATGTTCAGGGATCTCGCAGCCTGAATTTCATTCTAATATTTTTTCTGCTGTTGTTTCAGCAGCAGGAACTGCGTTTTCCACCTTTCTCATTATTATCCGACTCGAGGCAACAGCAGCATTCGCCTCCCTCTCGTCCCAGCATGGAGTTGATGACAGCCGCCGCGCAGCCGACACCCGCATTTACAAAAATAGCTCCAAACGGACAATTGCGGCTGCATGCTCCACATTCCATACAGGCGTCGCGATTCTGAATGACAACATGGGAACCATTCATTTTAAAAACCTCGTGCGGACAAACCTCCAGGCACATTCCGCAGCCGGTGCATATATTTTCGTCAAGCCGTAAAGTTACAACGTCTTTTAAATAAATTAAATTTTTCATTTTATCATCTTTCTAAGCAATCAATCTTGATGCGATCCAGGTTACAAAACCAGCACATGCGGCGGCAATCTGTGCGGGGAGCGCCCAACGCATTTCCTTCTTCACTCCCGACAAGGAAGTGTAAGTCGAGGCGCCGGTAAAATTCATTGCCAAATAGCTTGATATTGCCGGAATTATCAGGAGCCAGGCCAGAGCCTCGATTCTGCCTGCCCAGTTCAGCAAATTGGCATCACGCAGATAGAGAAGAATAAGAGCAACAACAAGGCCGATGGACGCGCCTTTTGTGGAAAAGGCGCGTCCCGGCAAATAAGGCAAAAGCAGCGGATTTAACACCGCACCACTTATGATAGCAGCCAAAAGCGCAAAAACGGCAAACAGGCCATAGTTCAGGGTATTGCTCCAGAATGCTGCCGGGCCTCCTATGCCACTTAAGATAAAAAGAACAGGCGCGATAATCAAAAATGGTTTTACAGCGTAGACACCCTCGATGGGAATCAGCACAGCCCTTTCTTTCCAGGGGAAGGTCATTATCCGCATTGCCGGGGTTGCTTCCCAGCCGGAATCAAGGTAAGCCGGCAAGTCTTTCGCCCTGATCGGCCCGTAATGAACTTTGAATCCCGAGAAACGCTTCACCTCGTGAGCGGCCACTCCCGGCGCTCCCAGTTGCGGTACTATTAATTTCCGGTGGCTGACAATATTTTTCAGACCGCTGGCTGCGATTCTTCTTATCAGCTCTTCCGTGCCGAATGTACCGTGACCTGCGGCGCACCAGACGTTGATGCCTTTCGTATCCAGCACCAAAATCCATAAATTTCTACCGGTGAGTTCCCTGCGCAGGTAATCAAAACTCATTTTATAATTGGCGGTAACCAAAACCGGTGAATTATTATCAGGATTTCCCAGGGCATACAGGCCCGGGTCAACCATATAATTCATTCTGTCAACACCCCAGCGAGCCTTGATTGTCCCCCAATGATCCCGGCTGTAACATTGGGCAGGAACCTTCGGTATAAGTCCGGCGGCTGTCTGGATGGAACCGGAGACGAAAGATTGATCGAGCCTTGGGATAATGGAAGCGGCATCATTTGCCGTCGAACAGCAACTGGATTCCACCTGATTTAGCGGCAAAGTTATCTGGCTTCCTGAGCATGAACAATTTTCTTGTTTATTCATGATGATATTTCTCCGTCTTTGCCGCAGTTGCATCCAACCGCCGTATTCTTGATGGCATCGATCAAAATTTTGATTGCCTCCATGACCTCGTTTTTCTTGCCGTCAGGAATATTGCGAATAATCTTTTGAAAGAAATCCGCCAGACACAGGGAAACATTCTGATGAATCTCTCCGCCCTCCGGTGTCATCAAGAGAATTGCCGCCCGCGAATCGTGAACGGCCTTGTCGCGCTTTAAAAGTCCTTTTTGGATTAGAGGGTTAACCAGTCGGGTTGTCGTGCTCTTTTTTACCCCCAGAATTTCATGTAAATCGGTCATTGGCAGCTCTTTTCTTTCAGCAACAGCATCCAGGATCATAAACTGGTGAAAGGTTACGCCTTCACAAAACGCAACATCCTGACGGCAGCAGCGTGTCACTTGCGCCATTCCCATAAATACTTCCAGCAAATTGTCACTTGGATCATTTTTTGGTATCTTCATAGTTGTATGATGCAACTATAATCGGATTTGTCAAGGGGTAAAAGAGAAAAATAGGTGAGTTAAAGCCCCCAACATATTGAAGGGGGCAGGGAACGCATGCCGGTTATTGTTCATTCATTGCGGCAATTTTTGTTCTTGTTTCCTCATTCAGGAAATTCCACAAGCCGATTTGTTTGATAGTTTCGACTTTGGGAATGCCGGTATCACTCCAGCCGCGTTGTGCGTAATAAACTAAAATTAATTTTCTTAATTCTTCTTTACGCTGCTTCATCAGAAATTCCCGTTTTTCGGCGGTTTCCATTTTGGCAATTTCGGCTAAAGGTTTATCAAGAATCCTGCTCAACTGTTCGTCGTTATAATCTTTTTCAACATCATAAAGAGAATCGTCGGTGGGGCCGATTGCTCTGTCCGGAATCCAGTCATGCTCGCCGGTTGCGGCGCCGAAGGCCAAAACATTCATTATCCGCTGCAAATTTATATCCCGATCCGTCTGCTCGAATATTTTCTCCCAGGTCATATTTGTTCCCAGCATTCCGTTATAAAAATCGGCGTAAATTTCCTGCGAGGCGGGGTTGATGTAAATATCCGTATCCTT
>JBDKVD010000074.1:0-3993 GCA_039679325.1 Smithella sp. | reverse complement strand
CAAAAAGCTGGGCCGCAACCTGGCTGTGATCATTGCGCGTTCGTCCCTCGCCGATTCCGTCCTTCATCAGCCTGGAAAGGGAAGGGAGGCCGGCAATGGGCGGGTATATCCCCTTGTTGAAAAGCTCTCGCTCCAGGACGATCTGACCCTCGGTGATATAGCCGGTCAGGTCCGGTACGGGATGGGAAATGTCGTCGCTCGGCATAGTAAGGATAGGCACCTGGGTAATTGATCCCCTGGAGCCTTTGAGCCTCCCGGCGCGTTCATAAACAGAGGCAAGATCGCTGTAAAGGTAGCCGGGGTAGCCTTTGCGGGAGGGAATTTCACCCCGCGAGCTGGAGAGCTCCCGGAGGGCCTCGCAGTAATTCGTCATATCCGTCAGTATCACGAGGACGTGCATATTTTCTTCGAAGGCGAGATACTCGGCCAGCGTCAGCGCCGTCCGTGGAGTGACCAGCCTTTCGATGGAGGGTGAATCGGCAAGGCTCAAAAATATGGCGGAATGCGTCAAAACACCCGATTCCTCCAGGGAATCGATGAAAAACCTGGCTACATCGAATTTCACGCCCATGGCGGCGAAGATGACGGTGAATTCTTCCTCGGCGGTCAGGATTCTGGCCTGCCTGGCGATCTGGGCGGCAATGCGGTTATGCGGCATGCCGCTTCCCGAGAATATCGGCAGCTTCTGCCCCCGGATGAGGGTATTCATGCCGTCAATCGCGGAGATTCCCGTTTGTATAAAGTCCCGGGGATACTCCCTGCTCCAGGGATTTATCGGCAGGCCGTTCACATTCATCATCTTATCCGAAATCACCTGTGGAGCCCCGTCAATAGGCCTTCCCAGACCATCAAAAACCCTGCCCAGCATATTGCGGTCCACGGGGATTTCCAGCGCCTTGCCCACGAAGGTGACCCTCGTTTGGCTAACTGAAAGCCCGCTGGTTCCCTCGAATACCTGGACTACGGCTCGTCCCTCATCCACCTCGAGCGTTTGACCTATCCTTACCCCACCGGAGGCGTCGCGGATTTCTACGATATCGCCGTAGCCCACCCCCTTGATTCCATCTACGAAGATGAGTGGACCGGAGATGCCGGAAAGGTTGGTATATTCTATTTCCGAAACCATTTTATATTCCTGCCTCCGCTGTTGTTAGTGCTGCCAGACCCATCTCCAGCTTCTTTATGTATTCGTCAATCTTGGCGAGTTCCTTGTTGGCAATTTCGGATTTCAGCCGCACCATCTCCGCGACGACATCCAGAGAAGCGATATTTTTAATGGAGATACCGGCATGCACCTGCTCCAGCCCCTTTTTGTAAAGACAAAGCAGAGCCTGCAGAATTTTCAGCTGCTTTTCCGGACTGCAAAACTTGTCCTGGGGATCAAAGGAATTCTGCTGCAGGAAAGCATTTTTGATTGTTTCCGCGCAAAAGAGTATAAACTGCTCGGAGGGCGGCAACGCGTCGCTGCCGACAAGTTTCACCACCTGCTCCAGTCGATGATCGGTAAGCAGAATATTCATTACTTCATTTCTTGTCGTCAGCCATTCGCTGTCGAGATCCTTCCACCAGCCTTCAATATCAGGGAGATATTCGGTATAGCTGTCTATCCAGCTGATGGAAGGATAGTGTCGGGCGTCGGCAAGCGTTTTATCCAGCGCCCAGAAGCATCTGACAAATCTTGATGTGTGCTGAGTGACAGGCTCCGAAAAATCTCCTCCCGGAGGTGATACCGCGCCGATGATGGTGATGTCGCCGTCTTTTCCGGAAAGTGTTTCCACAAGTCCCGCCCGTTCGTAGAACTCGGCCAGCCTCGTGCCGAGGTAGGGTGGAAATCCCTCTTCGGCCGGCATGTCGCCCAGACGGCTGGAGAGCTCTCTTAAGGCTTCCGCCCAGCGTGAAGTGGAATCGGCCATTACCGCTACGCTGTACCCCATGTCACGGTAGTATTCGGCGATGGTCACGCCGGTGTAGATGCTTACTTCCCGGGCGGGGACCGGCATGTTGGATGTGTTGGCAATCATAACGGTGCGCTCAATCAGAGGCCTGCCGTTTCTTTCATCAACGAGCTTCGGGAAGTCCGTGAGAACATCCGTCATCTCGTTGCCGCGCTCGCCGCAACCGATGTAGACGATGATGTCCGCATTACACCACTTCGCCAATGCATGCTGCGTCATGGTCTTTCCCGTTCCAAACCCGCCGGGGATGGCGGCCGTTCCCCCTCTTGCGATGGGGAAAAACGTGTCGATAATTCTCTGTCCCGTGATCAGAGGAACGAAAGGTTTTTTCCTGATTCTGTTGGGGCGAGGCTTTCGTACCGGCCAATACCCGGCCAGCTTCCCCCGGTAGGTATGTGCGCCGGTACCAACCGTGTAGATTTCCTCCTCTATAGTGTATGCTCCGGCATCAACGATGCGGGTCAATTTGCCGGAAACTCCGGGGGGAATGAGCACACGGTGTAAAACAAGCGGGCTTTCCCGAATTTCTCCCAGAATAGTTCCCTCCTGTACTTCGGTTCCGGCTTTCACCAGCGGCTGAAACTCCCAGCGTTTGCTGATATCCAGCGGGGAGAGCTTTATTCCCTTCTTGATATAACTTCCACACACCTCGGCGATGCCGACAAGGGGCCTCTGAATACCATCGTATATGTTGGCGATAAGTCCCGGCCCCAGAAGGACGGAAAGCGGGCGGCCGGATGAAACCACTTCATCACCCGGTTTCAGGCCCGTGTTGTCCTCATAAACCTGGATGATAGTGATGTCACCGATCAACCTGATCACTTCACCGATAAGGCCATCCGGCCCGACCTCGGCGATGTCGAACATTTTTATCCCCTTAAGCCCCCTTGCCTTGACAATAGGGCCGTTCACCGCGATCACCTTTCCTGTTAATATTTCGTCCATTTTCAAACCTTATACCAACTCGCATTCACAGCCTGATTATACCAAGTTGCATTCTTTGCCTAACTTTTGTTGGCTGCGTCGTCGGCTTCCTCAACGTATAAATAATACGCCTGCGGAGCCTCCTCCTTGCCGCCGCGTTATACTTTGAATGCAACTTGGTATTACAAGTCACATCCTTTGCCTTACGATTCCGCCGCCGGGGGAGGCTGTCCTATCTCACCACGTGCATGATTTGTCAGCATCTTCACAATCCTCTGTCGAATCGGAAGTGATTTTCTGTAATAGATTCTTTCCAGTGTATGATTGAAAATGCGGCTTCCCGCCTCATCATAGACCAGGCATCCGCCCCAGCGAATCGCCGGATCTGATTTAATTCCAATGCCCTGATTCCTGCCTGCAGCGGCAAGGGACGCCAAAATATCCTTTTCCAAAGCAAGGTCTTCGGGCATGAGCCGCACTTCAAAACCAGCCGGAATTTCCCTCGCTGCATCAAGCAGAGCGTCCAGAACAAATTGTTTGTAGAGAGGATTATCCCTTATACTTTTCATAACCTCGTCCACCAGATGACTGATGAACTGCTCCATGCCTTGCAGTTCAAGCTTTTGGCGCTCAAGAACGGCTCTGTTCGAAAGCCTGGAAATCTCCTGCTGCAGGCGCGCCTCTGTGTCAGCCGCGGCCTGCTTCCGAAAATTGTCTATCTCGGCGGCGCAAGTCTCTTCCAGATGCCTGATTTCGGAAGCCTCTTTTTCCTTAATGGCGGCGACGGCGCGTGCTGATTCTTCCCTGATGGAATTTTCCAGTGGCGAAACAGTCATAGTGAAATTCCCAATGCTTCAGAAATATAACTCATGGCCGATCTCCGGAAGCCCTCCGCATCGTCTATGCCGGGTATTTCAATAATTACCGGACTTGGCATATGGAGATTGATCTCTTTGATTCTTTCCTGAAGATCATCGGTCAGATCATTGGTCATCAGGATGATTCCGGCGTCATTTTTTTCGATGATCTCCTCCAGTCTGGCCTGCGCACTATCCGGGCCGGAAACGACACCTTCCACCCCGGAAAGGCGAAATGCGCTTACTGTATGGATGTC
>JBDKVD010000073.1:0-5721 GCA_039679325.1 Smithella sp. | reverse complement strand
AACAAAATCGGCACCTACTCCCTGGCTGTTCTCGCCCGTGCGCACCGAATTCCTTTTTATGTAGCGGCGCCTCTTTCCACGATAGACTTTAGCCTGAAGACCGGATCTTCAATACCGATCGAGGAGAGGTCAGGCGCGGAAGTGACCAGCTTGCGGAATGTACAAACGGCGCCCGACGGCATGAAAGTATACAATCCGGCTTTTGACGTTACACCTCACCGCTATATATCCGCGATTATTACGGAAAAGGGAGTCCTGAGAAAGCCTTATCTTCGGTCTATCCGCAGTCTTGGGAAGGATCAGTCCCCGCGATGAAATTATTTCTTTTTGATTTTGATGGTGTGCTGGTAGAGTCGTTGGAACTCTATGAAAAGGCGGTCAGCCTCTCTCTGGCAAGGATGAACAAGCCGCTGGAAAGGGGACAGGAAGAATTTCTGGAATTGTTCGAGAGCAACTTCTACGAATCCCTCGTAAAAAAAGGCGTGGATCTGGATGAATTTATGGAAGTGTCCAGTGAGCTTCTGGCGCAGGTGGATTACAAAGAAATGCAGCCGATTACCCCCATGGTCGCCGTAGTTGAACAGATGCAGAAAAACAATATTCTGCTGGTGGTTTCATCCAATAATTCTCAGACCATCCAGGCGGCGCTGGAAAAATTTAAATTCAACGATTATTTCGAGAAAGTGCTGGGCTCGGATTTTCTGCTCTCCAAAAAAGATAAGATGCTTTATGCTAAAGAAAAATATCAGATTGCGCCGAAAGATATTTATTACATCGGTGATACCACCGGCGATATTCGGGAAGGACGCGCTGCCGGAGTAAAAACTGTCGGCGTTACCTGGGGCTGGCACAGCAAGGAAAAAATGACTGCCGCCAAACCGGATTATCTCGTCAATAAGCCGGAAGATTTATTACAGCTGAGTTAATGGAATTTGGTTACTATGATACAGATTTGCAGCAGACTAAAGCTCCTTTTTGCTCTATTCTTTTTTCCGTTGCGTTCCTGTCTGGCGCGTATGGGAATTCGCTATGATCTTCCTTCCATTACCAATGCCTATTTCATGGAGAAATTCAAGAGTATTCCGGCTGCTCAGAAGGCGGTTATTCTTCCCCATTGTCTGATCAGCAACAAATGTCCGGCTCACTTTTCCAAAGAAGACGGTATCCTCTGCATCAAATGTAAAAAATGCGGCTGTGGTGAGATTAACGCCCTCGCCGGGGAGCAGGGATGGCAATTTTATATAACGCCCAGCATAGGATTCACAAAACGGCTGGTGCAGCGAAAAACAATCAGGGCGGCAATTGGAGCGGCCTGCAATCTGGAAATCGAAAAAGGTATCCGGTCGACGCCGATTAACTCTAAAGGGGTTTGTCTGCAGAAAAACAAAGTGCTTCCCCATATAATTCTGACGGCCCGGCAGGACTGTTTGAATAATGATATTGACTGGGAGCATCTGAAAAAGATCATGCGCGATGAAAAGGCCGCAGTTGAATCCTGAAAACCGGTTTTCGATCAGGTTGTGTCTATGCGCGTACCATCGGTCATTTTCGATTCACATAAAAATCACGCCGTTCATTTTCTTTGTGTTCTTTTTATACTCGGCGATGACACGCCTTGTATAGGTGGTGTGTGGGGTTCCGTCTGCGGCCAGGAGCTCTTTCGCCTTGTTGTGGCCGACATTGTAAGCAAAAAGTACTTCGGGCATATCATCAAACAGATCCATGAGCTTGGAGATGTAGTAGGTGCCCAGACGGATATTCTTCTTCACATCGTAAAGGTCCTCCAAACCTCTGTAATTGATTCCTGCTTCTTCGGCCATATCGACAGCCAGGATAGGTCGGACCTGCATGAAACCCCTGGCACCATCAGGTGATATGCCGTATTGACGAAAGTTGCTTTCCACTTTCATGATAGCCAGGATAAGACGGTAATCCACACCATGGCGCAGGGACTCCTCAAATATGGTTTGAGCGGCAAGATTGATTTTTTTCTTGCTCATCCTGACGCCTTCTTCCTGGATGTGTTGAATGATCTGTTGAATTGTCACTGCCACACCTGTTCCCTCGTTATCCCGTTCAGCAAGGTTGGACGTAGAAACCACGGTAAGCTGCAATGATACTAAAACCAGGACAATTACCAAAATCCCGGTAGAACCTCTAGAACGTTTCATAGATTTAAACCTTCCTTTTTTTCATCTGCTGATTTATCTCTTTTCAAGTCTCTGAGAAGAGAACCGTTCTATTTAGCGGTCAATCCTTACATTTATGATTAAAAAAAACCATATAACGAAAAACATAATTATCTATATCCTTGAATATATAGATTCGGAGAACGCATTCGTTAATCATTGTTTCTTGGGGCGTAATGTAGTATCTATGAAAAAGTAAAAATCAGGAGTGATATAAATGTCTTATAAATATGATCTGGTTGTTGTCGGCGGAGGGCCGGGCGGATTGGAGGCGGCGCAGAGGGCGGCGAAAGCCGGAAAACGCGTGCTGATCATGGAAAAAACCGGTTGGGGCGGCACGTGTACGCACAGAGGCTGTATCCCTACAAAAGCCCTGCTTACCTGCAGCAAATATTATGCGGATTTAAAAAAACTCAAAAGATTAGGAATCAATCTTTCTTCCGCCGCCTTTGATTTTACCGCGATGAAGAAACATCAGCAGCAAATGGTTAAGGTGGCGGCGCTTGGCGCCCAAAAGACGCTTGCCGATGCCCGGGTGGAAATAAAAGTGGGAACAGGAGAAATTCTTTCCCCACATGAATTAAAATTTACGGATCAAGCCGGCAGTTCTCAAATGATTTCCACCGGCAGCATTGTTATTGCCTGGGGTTCAAAGCCGCAGGTTTTGTCCGGCGTCGACTTATCCGGACGTATTCTCACCTCCGACGGCATTTTAAATCTGAACACCCTTCCCGGAAGTATTGCTGTCGTTGGCGGCAGTTTTATCGGAGTAGAATTTGCAACGTTTTTTGCAGAATTAGGCGTAAAAGTAACTTTATTAGAGTTAATGGATAATATTTTGCCGCAAGAAGATGAAGAGGCGGCAGGTTTTTTGAAGCAGGAATTAATCCGCGCCGGTGTTGCCGTGCACAACTCGACCCGGCTTAACTGCCTGAAAGAGACGGACAGCGGCGTTACAATACAGGTGCAGAACAATTCCGGGCAGATGGAATGGAATATGGATTATGTGTTGCTTTGTACGGGCCGCAAGCCGAACTTGAATGAGGCCGAGTTAATCAATTCCGGTATCGCTTATGACCAAACGGGGATAAAAGTTGATACAAACATGATGACCAATGTGCCGGGCATTTATGCCGCAGGGGATGTCACCGGCGGTATGATGCTCGCCCATCGTGCTGCCCAACAGGGAAAAGTTGCTGCAGCGAATATTTGCGGATATGAAGCACCGCCCTATAATGAAAGCTTTATTCCCTCTGTCGTTTACAGCCATCCTCCAATTGCACGTGTGGGTATGACCGCATCGCAGGCCGAAGCCGAAGGCCTGACCATTGAAACTATCAAATCCACTTACGGTGCCAATGTGATCGCCCGTACCGAACTGGCGGGACAGGGGTTTGTCAAGGCTCTCTTCCATGATGATAAACTTATCGGTGTCACAATAATTGGCCATCATGCTTCCGAATTGATTGCTTCCATGAGCCTGGCTCTGGCCAATGGCCTCAGCCGAAGACAGCTGCAATCGTGGGTTATTCCCCATCCAACATTGAGCGAAATATTTCTATCTATATTTTCGTGAAAGGGATCGATAAAGAATATTTGGCTGCACTTTCCCCGGCAATGTATCCCGTCGAAAAGGCGGCCTGCAAATTGTAGCCGCCGGTATCAGCATCCAGATCCATGACCTCGCCGCAAAAGTAAAGTCCCGGTATTAACTTCGAGGCCATTGTCCGTGGATCAATTTCGTTAAGTGACACACCGCCGGCGGTAACTATGGCGCGAGCCATTGGCAAGGCGGATCGTATATTAAACCGCAGAGCCTTCAAGTGCTCGATGATTGCTTCTCTTTCCCCGGCTTTAATCTGGTGCGCCTGCTTTTTCGGATCAAGCGAGGTAAGAGCAATAAAAGGTTCGATCATTTTACCGGGCAGATATTCTTTCAGGATATCGCTGATTTTTCTTTTACCGTGGCTGTCAAAATCTTTTTGCAGCCGTGCCCGGAGCTGTTCCCGGGTAAGCGCCGGTTTTAAGTCAATTAATATCGATACCGGACCGTCGGCGAGTGCTTCCACAACGGCCAGACTCATCAGTAAAATAATGGGGCCGGCCAGACCAAAATGAGTGAGGAGCACTTCACCAAAACGGCTTTCGATGATCGGAGCGCGCGGCATTTTCTTTTCACCGCGGCCATAGTTGACCTGCGGCGTCAATGACGCATCAATTTCCTGTGCTTTGCCCCGAAACGCCGTAGCCCGGACATTGCGCAGGCTTAATCCCTCCATGGATTTGGCCAGATCAATTTCCTCCACTATCAGGGGTACAAGCGCCGGATTGAGCTCAACGATGTTGTGACCTAATTGAGAACCGATTTTATAGCCGTCGCCTGTTGAACCTGTTTGCGGCCAGGATGCTCCCCCGGTGGCTAAAATCACGGCTTTTGCCGAATACATATCCTGTGAAGTTTGAACTTCAAAAAAGCCGCTCTTCTTTTTAATTGCAGTCACTTTGATGTTTAATTTTGTCTGTACATTGTTATCAGTAAGGTAGTGCTCCAAAGCCTGCACAACTTCATGGGCATCATCGGATACGGGAAAAATACGACCACCCCTTTCGAGTTTGGTGGAAACACCGTAATTATCAAAAAATTTAAGCAATTCGGGACGAAAGAAATGATGAAAAGCGTGGTAGAGAAAGCGGCCGTTTCTGCCATACATGGCAATGAAATCCTTTAAATCGGCGGCATTGGTTAAATTGCAGCGGGTCTTGCCGCTGACCAGAATTTTTTTGCCGCAGCTGTCTGTTTTTTCCAGAAGCAATACTTTAGCCCCGCACAGTCCTGACCGGCCTGCGGCCATTAAACCGGCAGCGCCGCCGCCAATGACAATCACATCGTAAACCATCTTTATTATCCAATTGCATCCGTATTTTCCATTACCGGGAGCTGCTGTGGCGTAACACGAAAAGGCTGAAGCGGTCAATCTGTCAAATGCGCCGGGGCAGACGGTCCGCCGACAAAAGCAGCAGTTGAAATAATACTGCTAATTGACCAGTATGTATAATATCATAGTTTGAGTGATGAAAAACACCCCGCCTTGTGGGGAATAATTCCCCGCAAGGTCGCAGAGAAAAAAAGCTGAAAAAGCAGGGCAAAATATATTGATTAACAAAATCAATTACTTAAAATAGAATAAAAATATTTAGCAAGATGGCATTAATATTGCTAAATGGCCTTGTAAAATAAAACGGGGGTGCTGGTATGAAAAAAGCTTTGGCGTATTTAATTTGTTCAGCTTTTTTATTATCGGCAATCGCGTTTGCTGCCGATAAACCTGCTTCCACTGTGGTTGGCGATGATCATGGTAAAATTGGTAATCTAAGAAGCGCCAAAATGAATGCCCGTGGAAAAGTTGTCGAAGTAACGGATAAAACGATTAAGATTGAGCGCAAGGTTAAAAATGAAGCAGAGATCATGGAATTTATCCTTGACAAGCCCGTGGAAAATGTCGTTGTTGGCGACGCTGTAAAAATAGCATAT
>JBDKVD010000072.1:0-9993 GCA_039679325.1 Smithella sp. | reverse complement strand
AAACCTTATTTCCCTTAATGCGGCAATAGAGTTTTTTGCCACCGTCATTTTATTTAAATCTTCAGGTTTAAACCAACCGGCATCTTCAGCATCATCGCCGCCTTTTGGCTCACCTGATATGTACTCCCCGATATAATCGACAACAACAAAGTGATATTTGACTTTGCCCGCTTCATCGCATTCAAGATAGTCAAAAACATACACGCAGTCACCGACTTTTATAGTTACGCCTGTCTCCTCTAAAATTTCCCGGGCGACACATTCCTGCAGCGTCTCACCTAACTGCAGTGTTCCACCGGGGATAGCCCATTGTCCGCGATTGGGCGCCACTCCGCGTTTGACGAGCAATACCCGGCCTTCATGAATCGTAATTCCCCCGACACCAATGCGAGGCACCAAAGGATAAATCTTGTTGAGCTCTTGCTCCATTTACCCTTTACCTTTAATTACTCTGAAGGAAAACCGGCTTTCAATCCAGGGTTCACGTTCTTCATTGAATACTTTTTCGATGAATTTTATCCACTTATTTTTTCCGATCAATAGCACGGCCGAGGAACGGGTACCGTAGCCGGGGCTCTTGACGAAAATCGACGACAAAAGCTTTTCCCATTCCAAACTGATGCCGGTTGACGGAAGCTTATTTTCCGGCGCCAGTTTGCGATCAGCCAGAAGCGTAAATAGTGCCGATTCCAAATCAGCTCCTTTTTTGTCCATTGCCGCAGACAACGCCTTTTTGCCCCGCGTTACCTTCTGCCAGGGGGTATCCAAAAGACGATTACTCAAACCGTAAACTCCGGCCTTGAGCTTCTGCAGATCTCCGCGGTTGGAGTAGACAAACAGTTCTGTCTCGTCTCCGCAAAGCAAATTAAAGCCATTGTATTTGCCGGCCCGTCTGGAAATCTTTTTCATGTAATCTGCAGCGCTTTGAGAACCAAGCAAATAATTTTTGATCAGATTGCCGCGGGTCGGAGCCCCGTTTTTGTAAGCGGAGGGATCACGGTAATTAGTTATGGCGGCAAACTTACCTTCTCTCGTTATTCCCAGCCAGGTGCCGCCTTCTTCCAAATCGCGACCGGCAAGAATGTGCGGCGCTTCCTCCCAAAATTCGACTGGCGCCGACGGCCGATCGTAGAATTCATCTCTATTGGCGGCCAGAACAAAAGGGTATGTTGGATGAATTTTATAGGCAAAGAGAATTAAGCACATGTCAGACCTCTATTTCGTCCCTTATTCCATTTCTCGCAGCAGATAGAAGGACGAGGTAAGCTTCACGCTTTAAGTTTTTGCATAATTTTCGTCATGGTCTCTCCGGCGGAGTGATCAAGGATTACATCGGCGAGATTATCCTGCGCAGTCGGACCAATATTAATTATAACGATTCCGGCCCCTGCCTGCTTCGCATAAACAGGCATGTATGCCGCGGGATACACAACCAGAGAAGAACCAATGACTATGAACAAGTCACATTCCTGCGCTTCACGTGTTGCATACATCAATGTTTTTTGGGGCAGAGCCTCGCCGAAAAAAATAACATCCGGTTTTAATATACCACCGCATTTCCCGCAGTCCGGAACGTGATCTTCAGATTTTATCTGCGGTATCAGTGAATCCACCGGATATCTTTTGCCGCACTCAAGACAAACCATCCACTCCATATTGCCGTGCAGTTCATAGACAAAATCCGGATCATTGCCTGCTTTCTGATGCAGGTTATCAATATTCTGTGTGATTACCGAGCTCAGTTTTCCTATCTTTTCCAGCTCGGCAATGGCCAGATGTGCTGCGTTGGGCTGGGCATTGGCCAGCAAACCGCCTTCCAGAAGAATCTTCCACATCTTCCTGCGTGTTTCTCCGGATCGCAAATATTTATCAATCGTAAAATCATCGGGATCAAATCGTGTCCAGAGTCCACCCGGGCTGCGAAAATCAGGGATGCCGGATTCCGTGCTCACACCGGCTCCGGTAAAAACGACAACCTTTTTGGCGGCAGCGATCATTTGCGCTACTTTATTTATTTTATCTTCCATTAAAATGTTCCTTTTCTAGTATTTGCCGCTTAAAATACACTATGTCCTTTTAAAATCAAAACGAAAAAATCCATCTCTATTTTGGGGATCTGAAACCGGGGTTTTATTGATGTTAGAAGTTAAAAAGATTTAAAAATCAAACTGATACAACCAAAAAGAAAGCATATTTATACAACATCATAAACACAGGCAGGTACTTGGGGGGTGTCAGGTTCATTAACAGGCAGTAAAAGGCTGCAGTCTGTTTAAAGCAGTTTCTTTACCCAATACTGCAAACACCCGGTCGAGTTCCGGACCGTGAATACGGCCGGTGAGGGCGGCGCGAATGGGCATAAATAATTCCTTGCCTTTGGCGCCGGTTTTCTCTTTAACGTATTTCATGGCTGCGGGGTATATTTCCGCGGCTGCTGCAGTATTTGTCTGCAGATATTCGCCGAAGGTCTGCACTACAAGGCCTGCACCTTCTTTCTCCAGCACCTGCTTTGCCTCCCCGGAAAGAGCATATTTATCGTCGAAGAAAATATCGATATGCTTTCCAACATCGGCAAGCGTTATCAGATCATTTTTAATTAAGTCTACAACCGCATTGAACCATACCGGATCAAGGACATCAATTTTATAACCTGCCTCTTCCAAAAAAGGCTTCAAACTTTCAATTAATTTTTCTGTGGGGCAACTTCGAATATAAACGGCGTTGAGCCAGTGCAGTTTTTCTTCATCAAATATAGCACCGCTTTTGGATGCTCGTTCCAAGGCAAAACCGGCAATCATTTCCTCGCGGGACAATACTTCACGGCCTTCGGTAAAAGAACTTCCCAAAAGCCCCAGGTAATTCAGCAGTGCTTCAGGCAATATTCCCTGTTTACGGAATTCGCCGACGGAAACCGAACCGTGGCGCTTGCTGAGTTTGGCGCGATCGTGACCAAGGATCAGACAATGATGGGCAAAAGTCGGCGGCGTAAAACCAAAAGCTTTATAGAGCATGATCTGCAAAGCCGTGTTGGATAAATGATCTTCGCCGCGAATAACATGGCTGATTCCCATTAAATGATCGTCAATTACCACCGCAAAATTATAGGCAGGCATGCCGTTGGAACGGATAATGATAAAATCACCGACGGCCGCCCCCTCGAACTTCATTGCCCCGCGGATTAAATCGTTAAATTGGATCGTTGCATCGGGAACTTTAAAGCGGAAGGACGGTTTTCTGCCTTCTTTTTCCTTTTGTTTTCTCTGCTCCGGCGTCAGATTACGGCATTTCCCCATATAGCGGGGCATACGTTTGCTTAAAATCAACGTCTGACGTTCCTCTTCAAGCTCTGCTTCCGTACAATAGCAGGGATAAACCAGATCAGCAGCCACAAGCTTCTGCAAATGGCCGGCGTAGATATCCAGTCGCTCACTTTGTTTGTATGGCCCGTAAGCGCCGTCTTTTTGTGGACCTTCGTCCCAGTCAATGCCCAGCCAGGTCAAATCTTCAAGGAGGTTTATTTGATAAGAAAGGGCGCTGCGCGATTCATCGGTATCTTCGATGCGCAAAATAAAATCACCGCCATGATGACGGGCAAACATCCAGTTAAACAGGGCAGTGCGCGCATTACCAACATGCAATTCTCCCGTGGGAGACGGTGCAAATCTCACTCTGGGCTTATCAGCCATTATTTTTCCTTTCCTGTACCATCAATTTTCAACGACCTCTTAAAAAGCTCCAGAGGCAAGGCGCGCAAATCCCACGGAGCGAGGCGTACTTTTGTGCGTACGCCGCAACGACTTGGGATGCCGCGCATCCTGCATGCGCCGGATTCACTTAGCATATGGACTTTTTAAGAGGTCGTCAGTGTGGCGACGGCAAATACCGCAATACCCTCATTCCTCCCCACAAATCCCATACCCTCGTTTGTTTTGGCTTTAAGATTAACACCGGAAACAGACATGTTTAATGCTTTCGCTATATTAGCGGTAATCTCACCGGCAAATGGGGCCAGCTTCGGCTTTTCCATAATAATGGAAATATCAATATTAATGACAAATAATCCTTTCGCCGCAATTATTTCTTTCACACGCTCCAGAAGGATCATGCTGGAAATGTCTTTGTAAGCCTGATCGGTGTCAGGAAAGTGCCGTCCGATATCGCCCGCACCCGCCGCGCCTAACAGTGCATCACAAACAGCGTGAATCAAAGCGTCGGCATCGGAATGACCCTGCAGGCCTTTTGCGAAAGGAATTTCCACGCCGCCCAAAATAAGTTTTCTGCCCTCGGCAAAACGATGGCTGTCATAACCAAAACCGGTGCGAACCTGCATTTCTCCTCCCGTCCTGCTCTTCAGCAAGGCTTCCGCGACAACCAGGTCTTCCGGGGTTGTAATTTTAATATTTTCATAAGAACCGGCAATCATTTTTACTTTTACGCCGATACGTTCAACCAGAGACGCATCGTCGGTGCCGCAATAGTTGTCACGGTAGGCTGCCCCATAAGCCTTTTGCAGGACGTCGAACCGGAAAGCCTGCGGAGTCTGGGTAATCCATAAATTCTGCCGCGGCACGGTTTTCACTACAAAATCATAAACTTCGGTTTCCTTGATGGTATCTTTAGCCGGAACCCCGATCACAGCCGCCTGGAATTGACGGGCGGCCTCAACAGCCCGTTTGATCATTTCCACAGTGACAAATGGTCTTACCCCGTCGTGAACTACAACTATATCACACTGGCCTTCAACAGCGGCAATACCGTTTCTTACCGAATCCTGCCGTTTTGCACCACCGGCAACAATCTTGGCAACTTTTCCCAGGTTGTTTTTGCTTATTAAATTTTCCCTGACGGATTTTATGTCACTTTCCGGAACAACAATAATGATTTCATCAATATCTTCCGCCTGTTCAAAAACTTTCAGTGAATGCACCAAAACCGGCAGTCCATTAAGACTCAAATATTGTTTTGCTATCCCGGCGTTAAATCTCCGGCCTGCGCCACCGGCAGGAATAATCGCCACCGTTTTCATAATTGCCCTTCAAAAAGCATAAGCCCGGAAAATGTTTTTCCCGGGCTTATTAACAAAAGGTATTTTTTTCGTTGTTATCCAATTCCAAATTAAGATGCCGCTTTTATTAATTTTATTTTATGTAGGCCTCAAATTATTTTCAATTTTAGTTTCTAATCAAAAATGCCGGATTTGTTAATTTTAAATGTTTTTCTTTTCCGCCAATTCTTTTAATTCTGAAAAAATCATGCGTCCGGCGGTTGTTTGTAACACGCTGGTAACTATCACTTCCACATTTGTATTGAGCAGTTTCTGAGCACCGTCTACGATGATCATCGTACCGTCATCCAGATAACCGACGCCCTGTCCAGATTCTTTACCTTCCCGAATGATCTTAACGCTCATTTGCTCGCCAGGCAATACAACCGGCTTCATAGAATTAGCCAGTTCATTGATGTTCAGGACCCGGACACCCTGCAACTCCGCTACTTTATTTAAATTGAAATCGTTGGTTAAAAGTTTGGCATTAATCTTCTGTGCTAATGCCACCAGTTTTCCATCTACACCTTTGACTTTGGGAAAATCCTGCTCAACAATTTTAATGGTGATATTGGAACTTTTTTGCATTCGGTTTAAAATATCGAGTCCCCGTCTGCCACGCGATCGTTTTATGGAATCAGCAGAATCAGCAACAAGCTGCAGTTCATTCAATACAAAACGAGGGACAATAAGTTCACCATCCATAAAGCCGCTATCGCAAATGTCGGCGATTCTTCCATCAATAATGACACTTGTGTCCAGTATCCTGTTGTCGGAATCTGTTTTCACACCGGGTCCGCGAAAGTTAAACTCCTCGATTTTTTTTGATCCCAGAACGAGACCAAGATAACCCAAGATTCCAGTTAAAAGCAGATAAATCCACGGAACAATTTGTTGATTTGCTCTAATTTTACTGACCATGTTCAGGCCAAATCCCAAAATTAACGCAATCAGCAGACCAATGATCATGCCGATAACCCCGCCCAAAATAATTTTCAGTGATATTTTGCGCAGGTCTTTTTCCAATCTTATCACCAAAAAAGCAACAAACGATCCGATAATTAAGCCGACTATTAATTGAAGAATTAAATATGATGAATTCGAATCCGCCGTATAATAGGCAATAGCTGAACCACTTATCGAGCAAGCCAAAACCAAGAGAATTCTAATGACCAACCGTTTCACCTCCTTTACTCGGAAATTTATTATATTTTACATCCCGGTTTAAGTTGAGAATATCACATTATTTTAAAGCAGAGGTATATTTACGGTTTCCTTTAAATTATCAGGAAAAGTCGATTTACTCGGTTTTTAAATTTTCAAAGAGCATTTTTGCAATATTTTCAGAGAGCAGATACTATTGAACGGTAAAAATAGTCTGCAAATCCTGTTCAACTTTATCTTCCCGTTTGTTTGTAGCCACGGATATTTCTTTTACCAGCAAATTTTTCGCGGTATCCATCATCTTCCGTTCGCCAAAGGAAAGATTTTTATCGCTTTTCAATATAAAGAGATCTCGCAAAACACTGGCAATTTCAAATACTGAACCAGTTTTAATTTTTTCCAAGTATTCCCTGTAGCGCTTATTCCAAGTCTGCTTATCTATTGTAACATCCTTATTACGAAGGATTTCATATACTCTGGGTATTTCTTTCTCCATAATGACTTCACGCAAACCTACGGCTTTAGCACTTGTGGTCGGAATCATAATCTTCATGCCGTTACCCATTATTTTCATGATATAAAAGGGCTGTTTTTTACCCATAACCTCCCTGTTTTCAATGGCTTCAATGACCCCCACACCCTGCGCGGGATATACCGCCAAATCTCCTACTTTAAACATTTTACACATACCTGCCTTTCGTTAAGAACGTAAAAAAACTACCATATTTTTTACATTTTGTCAATAATTAATAGTATTTAAGAGAGAAAATGGCATGATATTTTCATTAGAAACCTCGTAAAAAGGCCGGATGCTGTATTGCGCTTCATCCCCCATCACTGCGGCATACGCTAAGTACTCCGCATTCCTTGGTATTCGCGCGCCTCGCCTGCGCCCTCGCGTGCCCTTCAGGGTATTTTACGAGGCCATCTTCATTAATCCATAAAATTTCTTAGATTAACAAATAAGATATTATTTGCCGATACTGACCGAACACTTCAGAGAACCGTCCATGGAAATTGTTAAGGCAGGAAAAAAAGAGGGTTGCGGGCCTTGCCGTGCAGGCGCACTTCAAAATTCATGTACGCATCGCCGGCTTCGTCTCTTTCACCGAGGAAGGCGATTACATCTCCTTTTTGGATTTTTTTATCAGTTTTAACGGATATCTTCTTCAAATGCGTATAAACCGTCGCGTAACTGTTTTTGTGGCGCACAATAATTGTATTGCCATAATCTTTTAAGGGCGCGGAAAAAATAACTATTCCATCGTCTGCAGCTTTTACCGGAGCGCCGTCCACGGAAACAATTTTGATCCAATTATGATAAATTTTATTAGGTTGAATGCCGAAGCGTGTTTTTACAGCGTGATGTTCCACCGGCCAGATAAAGCGCTTCTTTTCAAATTGCAGATTTTCTTTTTCTTCCGTGTTTGATTTCGGTTTAGTTTTAGAATTATCATCTGTTTTTGCGTTCCCCGATTTTTGCACCGGAGCCGGACCTGTTGCCGGTGCATTTTCCCGTGGTTTTACTTTAGCTTCTTTGCTGGAAGCGGCATCACTCGAAACACTTTTTCCAGTGGTTTTTCCCTTTGGTGCTTTAACTTCCGCCCCGCTGTCGGACCTGGCCAGGGCTTTGTTTTCCGCATCCATCTTTTTGACGACAGTTAAAACGTCATCAATAACCTGACCGGCGGCGGGAATAAAAACTATAGAGCCTTCCTCAATTGCATCAGGATTATTGACATTATTGGCTTCGGCTAAATCCTGCATCCGGACATTATAGGCACGGGCAATACTCCAAAAGGTTTCACCTTTTTTTACCCGATGATAAACACCCTTTGCCGGTTCCTTGGGAACATAGGACGAGGGCGCCGAACAGGAAAGAATAAAAGCAAGGGCAAAAAGAATTGACAGAGCTGATGTTAACTTTTTTTTCAGTCCTTCCATCCGCTCTCCCCGATTAGACTGACAAAACGGCAGTCACACAGGTATTCCTTCTTGATGTCATTTACATCGTCGGAAAGTCGCGTCACCTTATATAAAGTTTGCAGATCTCTCTCGCCGACGGGAGCAATCAGCCTGCCTCCAACGGCAAGCTGCCCGATCAAATGTCTGGGTACCGCCGGGGCGGCGGCTGTGGTGATGATCGCATCAAAGGGAGACTCTTCTTTCCAACCGTAAGAACCATCGCCCACTCTGATGGCAACGTTAAAATAATTGAGTTGATCAAGAATCCTGCGGGCGCGGGAAGCGAGCGTGGCGATGCGTTCGATGGAAAAAACGTAATCGGCCAGTTCCGCCAGAACTGCCGCCTGATAACCGGAGCCGGTTCCAATTTCCAGCACCCTGTCCGTTCTTTTCAATTCCAGCTCCTGCGTCATGAGAGCAACAATATAAGGCTGGGAAATAGTCTGCCTCTCGCCAATCGGCAGCGGATTATCACTGTAAGCCTGATTAATCAGCCCTTCATCGACAAAAAGATGGCGGGGCACCTTTTCCATAGCCGCGAGAACCCGGGCATCGGTTATGCCTCGCGCCTTTATCTGCGTTTCCACCATTCGCGCCCGCTGTTTTCGATATCTATCCATTAATAAACCTGTATCTTTTTCTTTTTTTCAGGAATTACGTACATTTCCTGTACCATTCTATGCCGCCTCAACCCCATGGCTTCCCGGGTGACAATGAGATAATAATATTTAAGCCTTGCCTTTTCGATAACAACATTGAATTGTTCTATGTCTATATTAATTTCTTCAACGAGTAACTGCTGCTCGCCGGCAGCAAGCGGACTTACTTCATCGAGCTTTAACGATTGCAGATGCTCTTTTTTTATCTGAATTTCCTGATCCAGTTTGGTCAGTTCGGCAATGACGTCTTCTACCGCCATTCCCGCGCGACCCAGCACCGCCGCGCGTTCCTGTAAAAATTCATCGCGTAATATATCTACGCTTTCTTCTTTTTTTGATTGCGACGGCTGCATAATTGCCTGCTCCTCTTTCAACAGGCGGTTTTTATCATTTAACAGTTCAATTTTCAACCCAAAAGGATTTCCGGGCAAACCGCAATAAAAGTTTATCTTTACACTTTAACCTTATTTCGCTAAATATCACAGAAGTAATACCATGTTGCATTCAAAGCATAACGCGGCGGCAAGGAGGAGGGTCCGCAGGCGTATTATTAATACGTTGAGGAAGCTGACGACGCAGCCAACAAAGTTAGGCAAAGAATGCAACTTGGTATAATTTTTTTCTCAGGAGTTACAATGAGTACGGATTTTAACTTTCCCATGTCGGAAGCCATTCGCCAAGCATACAAAGAAGGGCAGGAAGATGAAACTCTCCTGCCTTTGATTTTCGCCGATTCGCAGGGCAATCCTGTCGGACGGATTAGCCAGGGTGATTCCGTTATTTTTTACAACATCCGCGGAGAGCGGGAAATAGAATTGACCCGCAGCTTAACGGAAGACAATTTTGCCGAATTTCCTGTTGCGGCTGATCTTAATTTGAATTTTGCCACCATGATTGAATATCAAAAAGGGCTCGATGTCGAAGTTGCTTTTCCTCCGGAAGAGACCCTGCAGGATACCGTAAGCGACATCATTTCCCGTCACAATCTGAAACAGGCAAAGATCACCGAAGCGGAAAAAGCAGTGCATGTGGGCTTTTTCTTTAACGGCAAAAAACAGGAGCTGCTTTGCGGCGAAGAAAGAATCGTCGTTCCCACCCGGAAAGATGTCGCCCTGTTTGATGAAGCCCCGGAAATGTCCATTGACGGGATAACAAAAGCGG
>JBDKVD010000071.1:0-4280 GCA_039679325.1 Smithella sp. | reverse complement strand
TTTCCATCTATAAAAGCTATACATCCCGTTCCACGAAAGGGAAAAGCGTAGTATTTTTATATATTGTCTCAATAGGTTATATGGCGGGAGTTCTGCATAAAATATATTACAGCTTTGATTTCATCATTATCTTTTATGTAATCAATTTATTGCTGGTAATTACCGATATGCTTCTTTTCTACAGGAATATGCACATAGAAAAGCAGGCTGTGAGAACGAATGGAAAAGGCTTTAATGTCTGAACTGAAAAAATAACGGGAGGTTGTTGTGCGGTTTACTAAATTGTTTTTAATTGTCTGTTTATTGTTACCATCTTTCCTGAATGCGGGAGAATATGACGGTGGAGTGCAGGCTAAGGTTCTGCTGAAAACAAATACAACGGGTAACGGTATGCCGATCACATATTTAAAGACCGATCAGCCGGAAATAACGGCTATGACGGTTGATATTGCTCCTGGAGCGCAAACCGGCTGGCACAAGCATCCTGTACCGGTTTATGCTTACGTCCTGTCCGGTTGGCTGACTGTTGATATTGAAGGAAACATATCCCGCCAGTTCAAAGCCGGTGACGTCATTATTGAAGTTCTGAATACCCGCCACAACGGCATCAATAAAGGCAAGGACCCGGTGAAGTTGATTGTTTTTTATACCGGGGGAACGAATGTCCCCAACGTAATTAAAACAGCCGCACCATAACCGAACTGGTTATTCCATTTCCAAATCAAGGATGATACCGCGGCGGCAACCACCCGCAACCCCCGCCAGCGGGGGACAGGTTTCGCAGGTGGGATTCGACAAGCTTACCATGACCGGCTATGAATTATAAACCTGTCCTGAGCCTGCCGAAGGGCCAACAAAGGTAGCACTTGATTTGGAAATGGAATTATTTATCCGGTTCAAACTGATTTTTAGCCGACCAGAAGGACGGCAGATGGCGCAGCAGATAGGCGAGGCTTTTCCGATGCTGCCATAAACGCCGGCGGAATTTTTTACGCCAGCCCGAATCTGAATAAAAACGTTTCACATGTTCATTATAAAGATAGTCGAGCCTTTCTTTGGACTTAATTCCCTGCGGCACGAAAACAAAATTCAGGCAATTCATCAGCCGCCAGTTTTCATCAAAAGCGCCTTCTTCCCTGATCGACGTCCAGAGCGGCGCTCCGGGGAAGGGTGTAAATTTGGCCATGTTCATATCATCTAACCCCAGCGAAATAATAAAATCCGAAGTGAGACGAATTGATTCTTCCGTTTCTCCGGGGAGCCCCATCATGAATAATCCTTTTGCCCGCAGGCCCGCCGCTTGAATGCGTCTCACCGTATCGCGCACATCGTCCAGCGATACACCTGATTTGTGGCGGGCGAGCATTTGCGGATCGGCGGATTCAATGCCCAGTGAAACCATGAGACAACCGGCATCCTTGAGCATCTGCAACAGGTCATCGTCTGTGAAACCCACGCGCACGGCGCAGTTGAAATTGATTCCCAGCGGGAAGCGACTCAGTTTGTCGCACAACTCCACAATGCGCGGACGGTTGGCTGTAAATAAATCATCATAAATATTGACATGCCTTACGCCGAATTTCGTCCGCAGGTGCTTCATGTGCTCGTAGATGTAATTTGCCGAATTATAGCGAAACCCTTTTTTAAAAACAGAGCGGTCACAATAAGAGCACTGATACATGCAGCCCCGCGAGGTGATCATCGTTGATCCGGGCGTATTTATGTAGCTGAACAGGGGTAAATGGTAATCGTGAGGAAAGCCCGTAAGCTTTTCGTAGGCTGGAAACGGCAAGCTATCCAGATCGGGAATCTTCGGACGCGGTTCATTGGTAATCACATCCGTTCCCTTGCGCCGGATAAGCCCTTTTATTTGTGTATCATCCATACCTGCGGCAAGTTCCGCTATCGTTATTTCGCCTTCTCCGGTTACAAGATAGTCAAATGAAGAATATTCCTCAAGCAGCCTGCCTTCGAGCGCGGATACATGGACGCCGCCGCAGACGGTTATAATTGCGGGGTATTGCTCTTTGATTTTTTGTGCGAGATCGGCAGCGTCAAGAAAAGAAGAAGTGGTTGCCGAAAAACCGACAATCTGCGGCCTGAAGGCCAGAATCGCCCTGGCTTGCTCCTTCAAATCAACCGGGGCATGGGGGCCAAGGCAGTCGTAAACAAAGACTTCGTGGCCATCCTTTTCCAGATATGCGGCGATGGATAGTATTCCCTGGGGCACCATCCGATTGGCGATGTCGGTAATGTCCGTCTTTCCGGGAAACCAGTTAAACCCGCGCGGATGGACAAGGACTATTCTTTTTTTTTGCTGTGATGAAATCATTTTTACATCTGTCATTCCCGCTTGCGCCCTCGCGTAAGCTTCAGGTTATCAGGGTACGCAGGCGGGAATCCAGTCTCCTGGTTATTATAAACCTGAACTATTTTGTTATATAAATCCGGTTCATCCGGTTCTTGCGTATTTTCTGTTTTTATGAGGTAAAAAAGCTTCGGGTTGATGCATTTGTTCACCTACTAACGAACAACCTTGAAAAGTTTTGACGCTGTGAATTACGACTCGAAAGAAAGTAATATTAACTAATCAACGTTGGCGGTCCCCGCCAACGACTCCAATATGTTTTGTCCAACTTCGGATGCGTCCAGTGGACTTTCGTCTATCACCGCCATCCCTTTGCATAATGCCCCTCCAGCCATTTCTTTGCTAAGCGGCTGCCAAGTTCGGCTGACTTTTCGATGTCTATCCGACCAGATACTCTGTTTCCCGATTGATTGTAGGCCAAACCTCTGAAATACAGAGCACCTTTCATGTTCGGCCGAACTTTAAGGACTTCAGTCATATCCGCTATGGCGCTATCAGACCTGCCTATGTCCAAATACGCCAATCCGCGCTCGAAATACGCCAAGTACGTCGGGTTGTTTTGGATTACGATATTTAATGCTTTGATCGCCTCTTCCGTATTGCCGCTCTGTCGTAATTCAACTGCTTTTTCATACAGGCCCCAAGCATTTATAATGCTTTCATTGGCGTTGGCGTCCTTGTTGATTTTGAGAAGATCCGACTCGAGATGTTGCATTCTAGACTGCATTTCTCGGATTTGTTTAAGAGACTCATTGTTGATTGTCTTTAGCTTTTCAATATTTTCCAATTTGCCTTTATTTTTTCTCAATTCCTCGATGGCTCGTATGACATCGTCTGCATCGGCCTCTATCTTAGCCGTCATCGAGTATGTTTCACCATTCCATTTTTCATCCATAATTTCCAGTTTAACTATACCAGCCGTGAATGCAACAATATCATCCTTTTCAATCTTAAAATCCTTTACTTCCGTTCTGGACTCCAGATAGGTCCCGATTTTTTCCAGCAGCAGCCGCTTGATCTCGATGAGCGAAACCGTCCGGCAAGTCAGTTTGCTGTCTGATTCCCCGGCACGATAAGTATAGTTTTCTATAAACTTCGTTGAGGTTGCCATGCTCGTAAAAGGGAGGCACAGTATCATTAGAATTATAACAATTACGCGGCCTATAAACATATCGTTACCTCCGATAGTATTCATCTGGTTATCACAATATTGCTTGATTTATGATATCTTTGAAATTAATGGAAACAATTCGTAGTAACTATTTTTATTTCCATAAATTATTTATATACATATCATCGTTAAATAGATAAATATGTGGTACAATTCGTACCACATATTACGTTAAAGTTCAGCCATTTTTCGTTTGCAATTCAGGTATGCCTTCATTCTGGAAGTCGGTAAAATGATCCGTGGTCATTGTTTATCGTTGGATGTGAATTGTATTTATTGCAGATTGTAATGTGGCAATAGTTAGGATGAATTAGTAAAACAACAGTTCAGGAAGCAACAAATAAAATTTTAGATCAATGAGTATTCAAAATTGTAGGACTAGCAGAAGCGGTGGCTTTAGCTACAAACAAATACTACCTGATTTTTTGATAAATGTTGATTACGTATTTTTAATGCCCAAGCCTTTTTGCCTGTGTCGACGGCTTCTTCGACGGATAATCCTAATGACCTGAAGGTCACATGAGATCACGCCATTTTATTACCCGCTGCTTTTAAAGAGCATGAAAATGGTCTTTTCGCTGCTCGTCTTCCTCTGTTGTGTTTTGTGATTTCGTCTCCTTGTCCCGGGGCCGGATGCTAAGGGTCTGTAACGGAATTACTATTACATTCATGCATCTCATCTTCAGGTCATCTTTGCCCGATCCTCAATCGCAAAATCCTCGAAATAGCGCTGCTATTCCT
>JBDKVD010000070.1:0-6252 GCA_039679325.1 Smithella sp. | reverse complement strand
GGCTTGCCGACTTTTGCAAGTCTTTGATTCTATCCGTCATTCTGATGAGTATCTTAATCAGCGCCTTCATGGCTTTTATCGTTTACCTGCCTGCAAGCTGGTGGTTCTGGGCCTGGATTTTTTTTACATTGTTCGAAATGCTGCTGCTCTGGATTTATCCGGTGGTAATTGCCCCCTTGTTTAACAAATATGAACCTATTGCGGATGAAAATCTAAAAGAACAAATTCAGTCGTTGATGGCAAAAGTCGGCCTGAAAGCCCAAGGGATTTATCAGGTGGATGAAGGCAAGCGCTCCCGCCATACCAACGCCTATTTTACCGGCATCGGTAAAACCAAGCGCATTGTTTTATTTGACACGCTCCTGGCTTCTCATTCCCCCGAAGAAATATTGTCTGTTTTAGCTCATGAGATCGGCCACTGGAAAAGGAAACATATTTTAAAGCAGTTAATCTTTATGATCGCCGCCTCTTTCGTGAGTCTCTATCTTGTTTATCACCTCGTCTCAGCCCCGGTCCTCTATCGCGCTTTTGGTCTGACTCAAACACCTCTTTACACCGGCCTTTTTCTGGTTTCGCTTTATTTTGGCTGTATCGGCTTTTTCTTCAGCCCTGTCGGCGCCGGAATAACGCGCCGCTATGAACGGGAGGCCGACCAAATGGCTGTGGAATTGACGGGAACGCCCGAGCATATGATCAGCGCTTTAAAGCGGCTGGCCAAGGACAATCTGGCTAATTTGCACCCGCATCCATTATATGTCTGGTTTTACTATTCGCACCCGCCGCTTTTGGAACGTATTGCCAATTTGCAGGCCATGAAATCAAAAACAGGTGAGCATGGAAATTCTTAAAACCAGCCGGAAATTTATCTGCTATCCCGGCAAACGGACATAAGGAGCCATTAAATGACAGGACCTCTTTCAGGCTTAAGAATTCTCGATTTCACGACGATGATTCCCGGCCCGGTGGCAACGCTGTATTTAGCCGACATGGGCGCTGAAGTTTTAAAAATTGTTTCCCGCTCAAGGCCCGACATCAATACTCAATTTCCACCATTCCTTCCCGGCAACGAAATTTCCGCCAACGGGGCCTACCTGGGACGGAACAAACGCAGCATGTATCTGAACATTAAAGATAAAAGGGCCCGGCAAATTGTCCATAAACTGATTATGCATTACGATATTTTAATAGAACAGTTCCGGCCGGGCGTGATGGCGAAGGCAGGTCTTGACTATGAAACGCTTCGCCTGGTCAACCCCGCTCTTATTTATTGTTCCATAACCAGCTACGGCCAAACAGGACCCTTGGCCGCCAGGGCGGGACATGACATTAATTATATGGCCCGTTCGGGAATTATGTCCTATTCCGGCAGAAAAGACGGAGGCCCCGTGCCTTCCGGCGCATTTATCGGTGACACGTTCGGTTCTGTCAATGCTCTCATCGGGATTCTGGCGGCGGAAATAGGACGCACCAAAACCGGCCAGGGCGAGTATATTGATATTTCCATGATCGACAGCCTGATTGCCTTGAATTACCGCGCCGCCGCTTCGTTGATTGACGGGAAGAATCCGGATTATGAAGGTACAATTTTTAACGGCGGCTCTATCTATGATTACTATGAAACAAAAGACGGCAAATATATGAGCGTTGGTCCTCTCGAATCCAAATTCAGCGCCGTTCTCTTCGAGGCAATAGGCCGGCCTGATTTAATTACACCCCAAGGCATCATGCCCGCAAACATAAAGGAAGTTAAAGAGCAAATCCGGAACGTCTTTAAAACGAAAACAAGGGATGAATGGCTGGAAATCTTCAGCAGGGTGGATGCCTGTGTCGAGCCTGTGCTGACGATTCACGAAGCTCTAAATAATGAACAAAGCGAAGAGCGGGAAATGGTAATAGATATTGACCTGCCGGACGGGGGGAAGGTACGCCAGCCGGCTTTGCCCATTAAGTTTTCCAACTACAAACCCGAATACAAGAAAATCGGCGTTCCCGACGGATTTAATACAAAAGAGGTTTTACAGGAACTAGGTTACAGCGAAAATCAAATTACCGAGATGGAGAATACCGGTCTTTTTGATTAATGCCATTGCACATAATAATAATCATCAGCAAATAGTGGAGATAAAAATGGCCGATAAATCCAAGCTTGGTTACGAATTTCCTTCTCATCGTCTGGAAGTGGAAAAAGGTAAAATTGCCGAATTCGCCATGGCTGTATCACAAAAAGATATTCCGGAAAAAGTAAATCCCATATACACGGATGAGACGGCGGCAAAACAAGCGGGCTATCCGGGAATAATTATGCCGCCGACCTTTCCGACTAATGTGATGTTCCGGACCGGCGGAGGATTGATGGGTGTAGTTAACGCATTGGGTATCGACCTTGCCAGGCTTTTGCACACCGAAGAGGAATACGAATATCTCGGCAGTGTTTGTGCGGGCGACGCTCTTACCTGCAAAATGAAAGTAGTTCATATGTATGACAGGGTCAGAGAAGACAATCCGGAGAACGCAATGGAATTTACCGTGGTGGAAACGGAAATGAGAAACCAGCGGGGTGAACTGGTTATTAAGGCCCGCTCCACGCTTGTGGAACGATAGGAGAACGATTATGCCGCTGCAATTTGCTGATCTTAATATTGGAGATTCTCTGGCGCCTTATACTTCATCGCCCATTACTCGAACGGACCTGGTTCGCTATGCCGGCGCCTCCGGTGATTTCAATCCACTGCATCATGACAACACCTTTGTAACAACCATCGGAATGGAAAGAGTTATTGTCCACGGCATGCTGATCATGGGTATTGCAGGCCAGGCCATCACGAGCTGGATTGACAACAAGGATCTGCGCAAATTTAACGTCCGGTTTGCCGGTATAACGGAACCGGTTGATTTTGATGACTGGGAAAATACCTGGCAAAGGGCAACGATTACAATTACCGGCAAGATCAGGAATAAATTTGAAGAAAACGGAGAGAATCGAATAAGATGTGACATCGTGGCCAAAGACGGATTAGGGAATACCAAACTCCGCGGATTTTTTATCGCCGCTCTGCAGTAATTTTACCAGGTAAAACGGCAGCATATTTCTATTGACGAATCATTGCCATAAAGTTAAGAATCCCACAAATGATGAACTCGTAAAAAGTCCATTTCGCTGTCATTGCGAGCAAAGCGAAGCAATCTCATGCTTTGTAACGCTATGATATTATTAGATTGCTTCGTCACTTCGTTCCTCGCAATGACCAAGTTGCCGACTTTTTACGAGACCATCACAAATGATATCAGGGGCTTTTATGAAATCCCGTATTTTAGTTATTGATGACGACGCCGTCGCCTGTGAGTTTCTGCAGGAGGCGCTCGCCCGCGACGGCTACGAAGTAAAAACGTTTACCTCCGCACTGGAAGCCTTGCAGCAGGATCTTTCCCGCTATGATCTCTTAATGTCGGATATACGTATGCCCGGCATGGATGGATTGCAGCTTTTAGGTGAAGTACAAAAGAAATGGCCGAATCTGCCGGTAATTCTGATGACGGCTTACGGCTCCCTGGAAACCACGATGGAGGCGATAAGTCTGGGCGCCTGGGATTACATCAGCAAACCGTTTTCGCCGGATGACTGCCGGGCCATCGTCAAAAAGGTTCTGGAAGTAAGAGAACTGCGGGAGCGGCGCCTGAATTGGGAATCGCCGCAGGCTGCCGACAGTCCGAAATTAATCGGTTCGTCAGCGGCAATGGTTGAATTTTACAAACAGATTGCCCGCGTTGCGGATTCTCCGGCCAGTGTTCTAATCGAAGGCGAAAGCGGCACCGGCAAAGAGTTAACCGCCCGGTCTTTGCACAATATGTCTTCGCGCCGCGACAAACAGTTTGTTGTCGTCCACTGCGGAGCTATTCCCGACAACTTGCTGGAATCCGAGCTCTTCGGCTATGAAAAAGGTTCTTTTACCGGCGCCGATCATCAGCATCTCGGCTTATTGGAATCGGCTCAGGGCGGTACGGTTTTTCTTGATGAAATTACGGAGATGTCCACCAATCTGCAGGGAAAGTTTTTGCGTTTCATGCAGGGCGGCGAAGTGCGAAGAATCGGCGGACATGAGGTGCGTCATGCCGCTGTCCGCGTAGTGGCGGCGGCCAACAAAAATATCGACGAAGAAGTGAGCGCAGGACGTTTTCGTCTGGATCTTTTGTACCGGTTCATTGTGCGGCTGCATATTCCGCCGCTGCGTGAACATACTGAAGATATTCCGCTTTTGATCGAATCAATGCTGAAAAAATTCGGTTATCCCGGTGTTCGTATTTCTGTGGAAACTATGGAGTTGTTGATGGCTTATTCCTGGCCGGGAAATGTCCGGGAACTGGAAAATGTTCTGCAGCAGACTCTGCTTCTTTCACCTTTTGTAGTGATTTTGCCGGAAAATCTACCGCAGCGTTTCCAGCTGAAAAAAGAAAATAAGGTAAAAGAAAACGTAAATCTCCCTTATATGACTCCGCTGGAGGCGGCGGAAAGGGATAAAATTTTGCAGACTCTGAAAGAAGTTTCCTGGAATCAATCCAGAGCGGCACAGCTTCTGGGAATCGACCGCAAGACCCTGCGCATGAAAATTCGACGGTATGTTTTGTCGGATGAAAGTCTTCCGTCTGCGGGCAAACCGTCTTCTTACTGAACCGGTACTTGAGCAGTCCCGTAACTGCACTTCCCGATCAATTATGCTGCTGTATAATTTTATACAGGATGTTTCCCGTCGTCCGATACCGGCAAATAAAGAATAATGGAAGTTCCGCCTGATTCAGCGCTTTTAATTTCCATTTTACCGCCGTGCGCCTTAACAATATCACGGACGATAGCCAGCCCCAGCCCCCGCATACCTTCATCCTTGTGGGAACTGTAAAAAGGCTCACAGGCTTTATCGAGCATTTCCGAAGACATACCCCTGCCTGTGTCCCGGACTGTTATCGATACCATCTTTTCGGAGGGCATGGCCTGAGCTGTAATTGTTATTTTGCCTCCCGTCGGCATTGCTTCCAGAGCGTTTTGAATAATATTAAACAACGCCGTCTGGATGCGGTAGCGATCCATATATAAAAGCGGAATACTGTCGTCAATATCCACGCTCATGGTTACATTGGATTTCTGCATAAGCGGTTCAACCAGCGGCAGTGTTTCGCTTAAAACTTTTTCAATGGTCAGAATCTCAAAGCGCGGCTCCGGCAATCTTGTAGCCCGGCGGACATTCTGAATGACATTATCCAGCCTCTGAGTTTGCTGAAAAATCAGTTCCAGCTTGTGGGCCACATCCGGCGGCCAGCCTTTCCGCTCCAGCAGGAGTTGAACGAGACCTCCGATGGAATGAAGGGGAGTGCCTAAATCGTGGGCAATATTGGCCGTTAAATGCCCTAAAGCCGTTAATTGTTTCAAATCATCAACCTGCTTTTGCAGCTCAACTACCTTATGTGTTTCTTCTTTAACACGGTCTTCCAGATGCCTTGTCAAATCAAAGTTTTTAGCCATTACCTGCTGAATCTCGGCAGCCATCATATTGAAGTGTTCCGCCAATTGCCCCCATTCATCCCGCCTCACGATCGGAATCCGCTTGATGTACGGTCCCTTTTGGGATTCATCAATTGTATCGATAATGAGTTTCAGCGGTCGGCCGATGAGCCAGCCAAAACTTAAGCCCAGCACCAGCAAAATAACCAGCAATAAACCGGCGCTGCTCAAAAGCAGCAAGCGGTTCGCGCTTGCCATAATTTCGGCATTAGCGCGGGAAAAGCCAATAATGCCTACAACAATGCGGGAATCTTTCGTTTCTCCTGATACCGGATATACAAGCCCCAGGGCCGGTCCACTTTCCGTTGTTATTTTGACGTAACGGGGAGTATTCTTTTCGGAAACACTGGCGATAACACTATCCGGCCACTCATATTGAACACGGCTGGCTCCGGCAACATAATCAACATTCCCGTGGCCCGTATCGAAAATGTCTATGCGGGCCAGACGCACGTCCGATTGGACATGATCTTTCATTGCCGAATCGAGGGCTGCAAGTCCTCTTCGGGTGGGAAAGTTCTGATAAAAGGTGCTTACTGTTTCGGCTACACCTTCCAGTCTTTTTCCCTGTTGTTCAACAAGGATTCTGTCCAGTGCCTTCAGATGAATAAATCCCCAGATTGCCATTGTTAAAGCAAGACCAACAATGGTTAAAGTGATTAACCGTGCCCTGACGGTGACGTTTTCGTTGTATGTGACAA
>JBDKVD010000069.1:0-18765 GCA_039679325.1 Smithella sp. | reverse complement strand
GCACTATTCTTAAACTGGACATAATTGATCAGCTGGTTTACGTTTTTTGCAAACTGAACGTAGAATCTTGTAAATAAGCCGGGGAAATATAATTTAGGGTCAAAGTTGGATATTGTATTGTTTATATCGTCAGCCACTATGGCGGCAAGCGCAAGCTTATTCTCTTCCACGAGTCTATCAAAGGCATCGAGTTTTCTCATCAATAATTTCATGTGATAGGATCCCTCAATTCCTTCTAAGGTGGAGTTATCTTTCCATGGCTTTCTCGTTTCCTGCTGTGGTGACGCCTCTTCAGCAACTTCCTCTTGTTGCTTTTCATCCTCACTTTGTTCCCGATGTACAACATTCTGAAAAACCTGAAACCACTCCAGGATTTTGGTGAATACGTCCGTAATGTCCGAGGATACCTCCAGCATTGCTATCGCTTCCTGCAGCCCCGATCCGGATTCCAGAATTTTTTGAACCTGTTCCGGCGTGATAGATGCCTGCCATTGTGAATAGACCTCGGTTCTTTTTTCCGTTTCATAAATCAGATTGTTGGAAATTGTTTTAAAGAGCCAGGATAAAGTATTTTTGATATGCTTTTCCCTGTTCCTGGCCGGTCCCAAGGCTGCTATGTTGCTATTCAGGATTTCCGCCAGACAAGAAAATATTTCTTCCGCTGCCGACAGACCATTCTCCGCAAAATGGCCGTATAGATAATAACCGATTATACGGATGTCATAGATTTTTTCTTCGAGTATCTCTTTGGACTGCAGAGCCGCCCGCTGAAAATCCCCTGCCTGCACCAGAGTGGCAATATCGCTTAAACGCGGATCAGTTGTGGCAAGACCCGGATTTTCGTTTATTTCAAATTCCCCTTTTAAAATTTCAATATCCATCTTGGCCTCTTTCTATTCTTCAGTAAGTTCTTTTTTTATTTCTTCCAGCCGGCGACGATGGCGAAGGCGTGCAATTTCCAACGCCGTATCGGGATCAGCGGCTACACAGGCCCGGCAGATTTCAAATCCTTCAATTATTTTTATATTTTCCTGCGGCACCCGGCGCCGGCAGGCCTGACATATACAAGTATTACCGTCTGCGGGCTTCTCCGTCATATCCTGCTTGGGCTCACCTTGCAGGGCGGCATCAATTAAAGCCTGCGGCGGCGGATTTTTAATTTCCGGAATATTGAAATAGCAATCAGGACAGTAAAGATGTCCCAGATACTCACGAGCAGCGACGGCGCGAATCGTCTTACCGCATTGATAGCATTTTGTCTGGGCAATAAAATCTACACGAACTTGTGCCACACCCTTTTTATCGCTGGTCTCCTCCGGCGACTCTTCCAGTTCCGCAATTTTATTTTCCAGCGGTCGTTTAACGAGATTTTCGTAGCACTCTTCGCAAAAAAGCGATCCCAGCAAGTCATGCCCCTCGTTATTATCAAGCTCTTTTTCACAAACAACACATTGCCTGCTTTTTAAATTAAGATCAGGCTCCGCCGTTTCCTGTCGTGCATTCCCGGCTTTCCCGCTTTGGCTGATTAATTCATTGAAACAGTCCAGACAGAAATTCCATTCGGCCACTTTCCGGTATTCTTTGTCCGTCAGATCAGCATTGCATTTTTTACAATTCATTATAACTCACCAATATGCCCTTTAAAAATTCGGATACTACGGTAGGTATCTTCATCCGTCTTCATCCGGTCGTAACCGAGAAAGCTATCGTTATGAAGCCTGACCCACTTTTTCTGCGCTTTCAAAACAAGAATGATTTCCAAATCAATTCCAACAGGCCGCAGAATGGGGAACAAAAGATTATTAAGTCTTTGTTCAATTTCCCGCGGCCAGGGAACTTGCGTGTAAGTCACTTCATTTCCCGCGAACAGTGTGACGCGTCTGCCCTGCACAAGGTAATCTGTTTTTTTCCCGAATACCGCATCACCCAGCATTGTTTCGCCTAAACGAATAGCTTCGGTTTTTATTTCTCCATCCAAAACCGCGTTTTCCACGCGGACCGTAATTTCCGGGAAAACGATCTGGAAAAGCCAGTGCAAAGCACTGGAAGATTTCAGGTTAAGAATATTGAGATAGTCCTGTTTGGCCCGCAGCCAATCAGGAAAGTAATAAGTATTGAATTCGGGATAGACGTTTTGCAGATAATCTTTAATAAGGTAATGATCAAGGTAGCCGCATAAATTCACAAAAAACGCGTTGTCTTCTTCACTTTGCTCCATAATATTTCTGAAATATTGAGGCAAGGGAGACTGGGCGGAAAGCAGCCCCAAATTAAAAGTAATGATGACCCGGCGAAACGGTTTTTGTACGAAACTGATACCGGAAATCAAGCCGGTCTGAGAACAGATACTGTCATTGCTTCGAAAACTCACCGTGTCCGGAGAATAGTCCATGGAATATAAGAGACGCAATAAGGAGATAACATCAAACTCATGAATTCTTTCCACAATTTTTTTTTCCAGATTCTTCATCACTGCAATCCTCAGGAATGTTCAGTGTTTTTATTCAAACTGAAAGCAAATGATAAATCTTCTATCTGGTTGAGAAGTTCATGGGCCATCGAAATCATTTCCGCTGCGTCCATCTCCGGATCATTTTCCCCGGCATTATCGACAAATAACGATTCCCATACAGGATACAAGCTATCCATCAACAAATTCAATACCGTCAGATTCTCTTTGTAAAAATGTTCCTGTAAAGAAGCAGCCAGCGCATCAAAGGCAGACATTGGCGCGTTTTTATTTTTCTGCTCCGGATTTTCATCAGGTTTTTTACTTTGCGCTTGTTTCCAGTTTTTGCGTAACCGTTCCGGAGAAAACAGTTCATCAATTTGTTTGGACATGTATGCCGTTTCCTTATTTAACCGTTTACAAAACTATCACACACTTCCTGCAATAAGAAAAAGTACAAGGAAAACCAGAAGAAAAACTCCCGCAGCAATCAGGTAATACCAGTATGGCCTGATTATTTTTTTTACCTGTCCTGTGGATTCGGCTTCCAGTGGGATATCTTTTACACCGTGAACTTCGAGTTTGTCCTTTAACCGTCTAATATAATCAACAATTTTGGCTGGGTTATTTTCATAGCGGCCCCTGAAACCGTATCGCAGACAAAAATAGTAAACCTCGTAAATGGAAGTCGGGGTTTGCGGTTTATTGATAATATCGTCTAATATCTCGTAAAACACCTCTCCGGCATTTTCAATTTGAAATAATTCCTTCTGTAGAAGAGGCCAGTTTACATCAACCGAGCTTAAGACATTGCTCTGAATGATTTCGTCGATCTGCGCCACTATTGGAAAAAGCATTATATATGTGTCACGTTCATTATGCATATCCGACAGTGCAACTTTCAAAAAATCAAGCTGATTGCGCAATTCGGCGCGCATTGCGACCATATCTTCAATGGAATATTCTTTCTGCGGTTCATTCTCTTCCGGGGAAGTTTCTTTCTGTGGGGATGCTCCCCCAAGCAATTCCTCCGGCTGATAGAGGCTTTTGCCGCAAAGCTGCTCCATGCGGACGTAAAGCTCATGTATCAGTTCCCATTTTTTGTTTTTCAATTTATCAACCTGCCGTTGTCGTATTTTGCTGATTGCCGAGATTTTCAGTAATAACTTCCAGATCGGCTGATGACAGCCAATGGGCTATAATTGTTTTAAGATGATTAACAAGTATGGAGACCAGAGGTTCCTCGTTCTGATTATATTCCTTAAAACAAAGGATGTATCGGTACTTCAAAAAGCCGGAAGACGTCTGATTTTTTGAGCTTACTTTTTCCACGCGTACCTTGGACAATAATTCACAAACGTGTGCGAATTTAAAATCTTTTATAGCGCCCATCGCCTGCAGAATATCGATGATATCATCGCGGTTTAAAACTTCTTTATGCGTCAATGTCAGAAAATGCAAAAAAGCGTTGATATCATTCTGAAAATATTTTTCCTGATGGGGAACCGGTTTGACCATGAAATCCCATTTTACTCCAGTGGATGAATGAGAAAAAGGAGCGAGAGTCATTCTTTCGGGTATTTTATCCTTAAGCCAGGGCTGGTACCAGAGCGCATCCACTGTAATGGTCCGCTGATTTTCAAAAGCCTTGGGAAAATGTAAAAAAAGATTTGTATTACTTCTGCCGCTGCTGTCTGTGATTTCCTCCGTCTCGTATGAAGGTGCAGTTCCGGAAAGGATGCCGGGCTTCACAAAGGACATGCCTTCTTTGGTAATTTCATAAATCCCTCTTACCGAATGCAGGGCGAAACCGTAATTTAATCGTGGATGACGAATCGGATATTTTTCCTTTGTTGCGGAACAGACCAACGGTTGAGCGGCGTCTTTTCTGATATTGATTATCGGTACGGTAAACAATTGAAATACGTCCTGGTTGAGGACAAGATTTTTCGACCATTTGTGGTCGATATCCAGGCAAATTGAAAATTTGCGCCAGTTGCGCGGTGAATTTGCAACTTTTATATTCAAGTAAAGATCAAGCCAGGGAAAATGAAAAAACATCCTTTCTTTTGCCAGCGGATGTTCATCTTCATATCTGTTTTCAGGCAGGCCATACGAAATATCGCATTTATCTCCTTCAGAAAATTCATTGGCTTTTTCATCAAAAACAACGGAAACTTTTTTTATGTGACGCTGAATATTGTAAAACATTAAAGCGGAATTTTCAAAATTATTCAGGTGGTTAACAAAAAAACTCAAGGTTCCGATGTTATCATTTCTGGCAAAAGCCGTACTGTATTCCAGTACTACGCGAAATCCGCGTTCGGGAAGCATGAGGACACTGAAACGAGTTTGAGAAAAAGGCAAAACATTCACCGAACCTATCATATTAAAGATAGCAGTTTGACCGGATTCGGCTGTGACCGACAATTCCGTTCCCATAGGATAAAAAACCGGCTCAGCAAGCTGCCGCGTCGGTGCCACCTGGGCTATGGCAATGGAAGGAAGAGGCGTCAACATGTAAGGAAAATACTGCTGAAAAAATCTGAGCAGGGTTGAAGAAATACTGCGCATTCCAGCCATACGCGTCCGGGCGGCAAAAAAAGCCATGGCCTCGGTGAGCCTCCGAACGTCGGGATCTTCCCTTTCCATGTGCATTCCCGGATTCAGGGATGCATAAACGATGCGGAAATTATCCAGCTCGTTCATCTCTTCCAGAAAATGTTTATATAAATTTTCATCAATCTTCATTTTTCATCAAACTTCTCTGCCTTGCTATCCCAGCATAGCCATATTTTTAATATTAACCATGGCGCCTTCTATCTTAACAATTCCACCGGCCTTTAAATCAAGCATTCCCTGTGCATCGAGCTTGACACTGGCGGCTTTCATTTCCGTACTGGCTGTCCCGGAAAGCGTCAATGTCATCCCGTTCACTTTAGCAGTGGAAGTGGCATCGGCAGTCACGTTCATGCCTTTTACCTTGGCTTCATTTTGAGCCGAAAGATTCAAATTATTTCTGCTGGTAACTGTAAAATCCTGGCCGCTTTCATGTTCGGTTGTCTTAGAAGACTTACACTTGATCGTTTCCGCATTTAATGTGAATGATTTACAGTCAATGGTAATACCATCTTTTGTTTGCGTTATTTTGCTGGTAGTGCCACCCTTGACCACGGTTTCAATTTGCTTACCGTCCAGCGTAATTGTCTGGGTAATATTATCCGCACTGTTTTCAACAGTCAGAATGATTCCTTTACTTTTATCAAGTTCTATGCGGCAAACTAAATTTCCCATTTGATCAACCAACTCGAATAAACATTTAATTTTCTTCTTTTGTTTGCAGTATAATCGTGCCCTCGGCAAGCTGGATTATTTCCGTATCCTTTTTAGATTTACGCGTAATCGAAAATTTCGGTTTATCATCGGTATAGACGTGATCAACCGACGTTTTGCTATCCTTGCCTTTGCCCATAAGAATATGGTTCCCCTGGGTATCCATTGGCAGACGTGCTTCCGGGCGCCAATCCAAAAACCGCGCAATTCTCGCATCATGAAAATAAAGTTCAATGAGCGCTTTCTCATTTTTGTAAGGCGTAAAATAGAAATGGCCGGTATCAAACATCGGCTCAAAGGGGACAGTCACTATTTTATTCTCGAACGCAGGCAGTTTGACTTTCAGATAATCCAGCTTGGTCTGATCATTTTGATAAATATGATAAGTCTCTTCCTCATTTTTCCCCTGATCGCTGACGATTAAACCTTCAACAGCAACAGGATAAACGGGGCTCTTGAAAGATGGCAAATTTGGTACAGGGTCGTCTTTCAGTTCGAGCCGGGAAGTCATCTTGACATGGTATGTTGTATAAGCCATGTTGTGATCCGCATCCGGCCCTGCGTCAACTGCGTTGCCTTTGATGAAGATATCACAGAGACGGTATTTTTTCCCTTTCAGGAAGATCTTATCGCTCCAGAGTCCACCTTCCATTTCCAGAAAAATATCAGGGCGGAAAGTTATCAACGGAAATCTCTTATGCTGTAAATATATGATATGGTCTTTGTCCTTGTTTTTGCTTTCGGCAAGATCAAACAGCTTATCAAAATCAGCGGCAATAGGTTCACGCACCAGCATATCCCGCCAAATGCCGTGCAGGGCGTTTTCCTGCTTCCCTTCTTTTTTCGCAAAGCCTTCGGCAACAACATTATATGCCCTGATGTTGCTCAAACCGGCTTCGGGAAATTCGATGCTGTAATCAGCAATTTCCAGGCCGCTTATACTTACCGGGCTCCCATCACGCAACTTTTGCGCCGCCATGGTGTATTGATTTTTTTTTGTGTCATAAATAAAGGCGCCGTTGTAATAAGAGGTATACCAGATGATAAAATCATAAAAACTTACGGGATTGTCCATAGTACCGCAAGATAAGGTGTTTATGGGATATTTGTCTTCCAGTATCTTCCAGTCGTATTTCAAGTCAACACCACCAGCCTTGGCCGCATCAATCAGGTCTTTAACGCCGGCGTCAACTACGAGGGCAAAAGGAAAATGGCGAGTCCACAAAACGCTTGCCGCATCTTTAAAATCCACTTTATACAAACGATAGAGAACAGGATTGCCTTTTATTTTTGTCGTCTCAATTGTCAATTCTTTGATAACGGCTTTACCAGTGACGATACCCTGCAGGCGAAGAGGCTCCGGTTTGGCGTCTTTGGGCTTGATTCGCGCTTCCATTTCCAAACTTACTTTAATTTGACCGGGTTTAATAAAATTCGGAAACATCTCGTCTGCGGAAACTTCCGCCGACACCCAAAATGATAAAGAGGCGCTGTAGCCGTATGGATAAATCGCTATATCAAAGGACTTAATGTTGGCCCCGGGAATTTTGTAATCCTGATTATTGATGTTCAGCTGCAGTCGCAGTTCCAACAAGTCATCGAACATCTGCACTCCCGCCGGCCGGATTTTTTATGTTAAAATTATTGTACACGGAATTGAATTCCATAACCAACGCCTTCCTGGTGTCTTTTAATATACAGTTGATGTCGAAGGAAATACGAAATGCATCGTTATTATCTTTAACGGCTATATTAATAAGCTGTAGTCTCGGTTCGTATAATTCAATATTGCGCTTGACTTCCTCCATTATTCTAAGAATCAATACATCCCGCGAGGTACATTCATTGAGATCACTAATGCCGAAATCAGCTAAAATACTGCCGTATCCTCTTTTCGTATTCAGAACCCTGTTTAAATTTGCCACTATTTTCTTCAAATCGACGTCTTTCGAATTATTTATCTGAGCTGTTGCCCGTTCGCCTCGAAAGAGAGTCATGCACTCACGTCTCCATGTATGCTGCAATTTGTCTTTTCCCGACAATATCGCAGGTTATTCAATCCGCCAGAAAATGTAAAAGTTTATATCCGCCAGTTCCGGCCTGCTGTAAAATGCGGCACACATTTCACTTAAGGCATAGTCCCACTCTTCCCCTTCGCTGATTAAATAAAATTCAACCTCTGAGCCGAAAGCATGCCTGAATTGAGGATGCTCCACCCTCTTCAGCGGTATCCCTTTAAGCGCCAGCTTATGGACGGAAGAAAGACGTGAAAGGCTGGCGAGTTTAACTTCAGATAAAACAATGCTGCGTGTAATCTGATCTTTTTGTACCAGAAAATAAACACTGCTTGCTTTGCGGACTTCCTCGGGTAATGTCACCCTATAAATATTATCCGCCAGGGTAAACGGAATGTATGGCGGCAGACTCTTGGCCATCTGGAACTGCTTTTCGAGAATATCAATTATTTTATAGATTGCAGCCGGATTACCGTGACGATAAGCGTCTGTGATGTTTTCCGGAGCCATCTCCCGGTAAAAACAGACTTCCGCGTAAAGTTTAAGCAATTCTTCCTGCAGGAAATACGGATGAAGATGAACGTCGGCAAGGATATTGGACAGCAGACGTTGGACAATATAAACCCTCTTCAGGCATTGTTTGACCGTCGTCAAACTGTCGCCGCTCAAATAAGACATGGAATCCATGTACAAACTGTATTGGAAGTTGATCAGTGATTCACTGAGGGTTTTGATCTCTTGTACAAAAAACGGAGACGTACCGACCTGTAAAAGGGGAGGCACATAATCTTTGGATAATTGCCAGATTCCATCGGGGCTTTTGACAAATTCTGCAATTTTTAATGATTCGACCACATCAGGAAAATCCTGGTCTGCGGAAAAAACGGTCTTGTAGAATCTTCGGGGTATATCCGCCGCGCCTTCCGTTTTCGCTGTTGCACCGGTGGAAGAATCAGCCGGTGCATTAAGAAGGTGCAAATATAACGAGACTTTGGTTGTACCCGGCATATTCAAATTGAAAGGGGTAATGCTGATATTGCCCGGATAAACAAGCAGCGTTCCTGACCCCGTCACTGCTTCTATCTCCCGCACGGAAAAAATTCCTTCCGCAAGAAGCGATTCTATTATTCTCAGACTGCCGATACCGTAGAAAGGCACTCCCAGCATTCTGAACTTGAAATTATTATGAGCCAACAGCGATTCCTCCTGAGCAATAAGATGTTCAGGTAAAAGCGCCTGCCCCATTTTCCAGTCAATTCTTGCTAAGCTTTCATTCATTTTTCGTTGAATTCACTCTCGGGAAACATCCTGAATTTTCCTCCTGTTACCGGACAGGAGGAAAATTCATTCATGATGAAAAGATTATGTATAACAAATGACTACTGACGACGGAGCCTTTTTTATTTCATCGGAACGCCCCATCTCATAACAGTTTTATTTTTCACGGAAGTTGCAACAAACACCTGCTGCTCCGAGGACTGCTCCAGCGGCATAGCTCCGAGGGTAAAGGAGAAGTTTTTGGGTGATTCGACCTCCGACGAAGCGTCGGTTGCGATCCTGATCACAAGATCACCGCCTGATTTAAGAACAAGGGCATTGAGGTCTTTGCCGTCGGTATGGAAGCATTTGAAATACTTTTTGTCCGCCGGGTCATAATTATAAATATTGAACGCAAAAGTGAGATTGGTGTTGGAAAGACTCTTCAACGTTAGGTCGTATATCGAAACCTTGTTCTTGTTGGAAACCTGACAATCCACAATAATCGGCTGTGCGTAACCGCCGGCCCAACTGATATTGGTCATAACCCCGACAACACTGACATCCTTCTTGTTGTCTTCGGGATCGGTTACGGTGATGTCGGCTTCCAATTTCTGGTCGCCGATCTTACAGGTCAGCAAATGACCGACCACAATCTGTTCGTCTTTTTTGAAATTGAATCCCTGTGATGCACTGCAATAAAAATTAAGTTCTGCCATAATAAATCCTCCTAAACAATACTCAGTTTAAAAAAAACGCTCTCTTCTAGGCTCCACCCAACCGCGTATCCATTCTCAGTTCGCAATCCATTCCTTCAAACTGAATGTGCGGTAAAATAGCAATGCTGCAATCGTACCAACCCACCATACCCGGACGTTCGTTTACTTCAACGGTGGCAGCTTTAAACGGGTAAAATCGCAAGGTAAGCTCGTCGGGGTCAACAACCGTTGTTACATACTGAAAAATCCAGTTTTCCAGTGTATTCTTAATGTATTGTGCATCCGCACTGCTGCCTATATTATCTCTCATAATCGATTTGACATAATGGGCAAGCCGCGTGATGGAAAAAGTATAGGAAAGATTAGTGACCAGCTGCGCGTTTTCCGAATCCTTCGGGTCTTTGAACTTTTTTGCCTTTTTAATGGACTGGCAACTGAAAAAGCAGGCGTCCGCCGTGCCCTTCCGGTAAATAACCGGCATGAAACCGGAATTGGCAAATTCCAGTTCCCGATAATCGGGAATCGCCATTTCAATAGGAATCTTTATCTCTTCTTCCCCGCGAATATTGAACGTGTGCACCGGCAAGCCACTGATCAGGCCGCCACCCTTGGGACCTCGTAAATATTGACACCAACCGCTCTGCGCGAAAGAACGGACCATATTTTGGGCAAATAGCATTGTGGCGCTTCCCCAGACATAATCGTCGTCGTTGTTGCCGACCACCTTCTCCTGAAAAGTAATTTCCCGACAGGGATTGATTTCCGGATCATAAGGCAGACGTGTAACATAACGGGGCAGTGTCAGGCCGATATAAGCCGCCTGTTCCTTGTCGCGCAGTTTATTCCATGCGCCGTATTTGGGATGATTCATCAATCCTTCCAGGTCTTTTATTGAAGCCAGTTCTTCTATGCTGCTGCAGCCGAAGAATTTGGGCGATGCGGAACCGATAAACGGGGCGTGGCTGGCCGCGGCAATTTTTCCCATGGTTGTAAGCCAGAAGATATCATCCGGTTTGTTTTCGAACTCATATAGTCCCAAAATAGAACCGAACGGTTTACCACCGTACTGATCATATTCGGCAACGTACGACTTCTTAAAAAGGGCGCTGCCGGTAATGTCCACGGCATTCGCCTCGAAATCTTCAAAAAGTTCCTCTTTGCTGACGTCAAGCAGGTCAATCATGATATCCGCTTTGAAATTCGTGTTCAGCACAAGGTCATTGATGGAACGCCATGTGGCTTCCATTGCTTTGAACTTTTCGTTGTGGATGATATCATTGATTTGCGCCGTCACGGCATTGTCTATTTTGGAAATCAATTCCTGAATGCTTCCTTTGTCCAGTCTCTTGGCCGACATATCTACATTCAACAGCAGGGCTGCCATTCCCGACAGAAAGCGGTCTTCATCGCTGATATCTTCCTTTACCACTTGTAAATTATCCTGAATCATTGGAGTTGGTTCTTTTAAATCGGTGCTCAGACGCATACTGGAAAGGAACCGTTTAACATCCAGCTCTTCAGTTTTTACTTCAGTTTTTTCTAATTGTGTGTCGCCCATAATTACGCCCCCTATTACTTAGCCTTATTATCAAGATTCAATTTCAAACTTTCATAACCTTTCAACTGCTCGGCCATTTTGTTCAGAGCTTCTTCATTGCTCATAAGTTCGTTAAGCAGTTTGCGAAATTCCTTCCGATTATCGACGTTGGATACAACTTCTTCCAAAAGTTTTTTTACCTGCAGAATGCCTTTCAGTTTGGGAACGCATTTCGCTATCTGATCAGGGGAAAAAGATCTCATACCTGCAATGGGAATAGTAACGTCCATCTCCTCTGCATTTTCCGGATCTATTTTATTGGATACCGCAAATTTCAGCGACATACCCATATCCTTCATTACTGCATCGAGATTTGTTCCATCCAGTGTGCGCATCCGCCTTTCGTCCAGATCCAGTTTGCGGTCGTTGGAACTACCTAATGACAAATCGCCCGTCACCATCAGGCGCAACGGGAGCGTTATATCTTCAGGTTTACCCTGGACTTCTGTTTTATACCTCAAAGTGATTCGAGATTTGGGAATTTCATCTTGAATAGCCATGCCTTCCTCCTTCTTGTCTTCTTTTCTAAAAAATTTTTTTTTATTGCCGCTCGTATTACTTTTTCGTCAAAATACTTCGTTTAATTAAATATTTTCTCATTTTTGTTATGTTTACATAAATTTCGTTTTTTGCTTTTTTTCGCAACCGGCCCGTTAAATACGCATTACGGCACCATTCATGATCCAGTGCCCCATCTGCTGAAAATCTGGGATATAAAGGGAGGAAATCAATTTTATCCGGTTGATATTCTTCAGCCAGCTCATTGTTGATCACTTTACGGATATTGGCTGCGGCACGCTCTTGGACAAAATCTTTTTCATCGCCGTAAAAAGCCAGTAGAATCATGAGAAAACTACCCGGATAATCAGTTTGGGAAACTTCGACCAGGGAAAAATAGATACCTTTTATCATCTTTTTAAGGACGTCCAATATTTCAGCCGCCGGATAAAATCTGCCCCCTCTGTTTAAATATTTAACACCGAGAAACAACCATTCACCGTCCTTTACGGCCATTAGATCGCCCGTTTGCCTTTTTTCATCTTCGATGGAAGCACCCGGCGGTAAAATTGATAATATACCGAAATCAGATAATGATTTTTCGCCCGTTCCGGACAGGTCTGAAAGTTGCCAACTGCTCCCGAGAGCGGGCAAAACACCGGTATGCGGAGTGCCTTTCCGGCGTACGGAGAATAAATTACATCCAGCGGCGGCATCCCATCTCAGATTAAAAGAATATGATTTTAACAGATTAAGCCGGCGTGAAAAGTGATGCCATTTATCCATATCCGCCGATTCGGCGGGATTGCGAAACCACGTTTGCCAAATACCGTCGGCATTCACCGGTGTTTCTAATAAAATATCACGTACGGTTCTGGACACTCCAAAAACATCAATTTTCTTTTCAACGACAAGCCGCGGATTTTCTTTGATGTCTTGCGGCGTCAGATGTAAATAAGTGGCGCCGCATAACAATCCTGCCAGAAAAATTCCCGGACACGTTTCCAAAAAATGAAAGCCCGGTGCCGCATAAATTCGCCCCGGCCCGAGACCTAAGGCAATCAACCCATCCCGCAGAGCACCAAGGTAAACAGTATCACTTTTTATGTCATTGATTATCGGCATCTTCTCCGTACAGGAATCAAATACCGCAAAAACCGGACGTCCGGACACGTAGTTGAAGTAACCACCTTTTTCATTGCCCATATTGTTCTCTATGCCTGCTGCAGACAGTATTTTTTCTCGAAAAACATCGGACAACAAAGATATATTTCTTTCATCCAGGCTGATGTGTTCAGGCTCAAGAAGAACAAGGCGCTTTTGCAGATAGCTCCTCCCAAGGGGCGGCAAAAAAGCCAGTCGGCAACCAATCTGTAACGCGGCGGCAAGTTCCACCATCAATTCTGTTCCTATTGCCCTGATAGCACAAACTGTTTTTTTGTCATCAACCGCCTGTGCCTTCCAAAGAGCGGCTTTGGCCACGGCCCGTTCATGCAGCTCTTTGTACGAGAGATTTTTCAAGCCGGATTTTGCCTCATAAAAAACGAAAGCAGGACTGGGATTATTGATATTACGCAGGATCAGATCATTATAAAGATTGTATCTTTTAAAAAGAGTGCTGGTTGTTTTAACGGAAAACAATTCATCTGCGGCGACTTTAAACGACTGCCAGAATTCCTGACCGGCGCCGTAACTATTGTTCAGCCAGTTCAACTTAGGACAGGGCTGCTGCGCTTCAATACGTAATTCATTTTCTATCCGGGAAATCTGCATTTTCCTTCAGCGTAGCTCCTCTAAATCAACCACGTCATCAGACCTGTTTTTTCAGTCACTGACGATATTTTTGCATTCCAAATTATTTTCTTTGATCTTGATCGAATATTTTGATTCCAGCGGCGTTTCGAAAAACAGCTTCCAATTTTTTCCTGGATTGGTAAATAAACCGTAAATTCCGATGTTCACTTCATCCGGTTTAACAATTTCCAGAGAAAGTTTTTCCTGTTTCCCCGGAATTAAGATTCGCGAGGCGAGAAGGCTCTGGTCACGCGGTTCAGCATATATGGTATTGGTCACGTCCTCATAACTTTCATCCAGAAATAATTTTTTATTTATTTTGCGAATTACGATGTAAACAGACCTCTCTTCGTTCGCTTTTTTGTCGGCAATTAAAACGAAGTCAACTTTCTTAACGTGTTTAGGCCCGCTGCAGCCCTGCATCATCACTGTAAAAAAGGATAAAATAACAATAATCAGGAAGCAGGTGACAGTTGTTTTCTTACGGGTTTCCATACTTGTCTTAATCTCTCGGATTCTCGGAAAAACCTGGTGATATTGACTTCATTGCGTCGATTAATTTCACGGAAGAATTATCGCACCCCAGGGATCTTTCTTAAATGTAAGTTTTATTTCTACCGGATGACTCTTAATTTTATCGGATGTGGGATCAATCACCCACCTCACATCATTCTTCAGCCAGCTGCTGCCCTTCTTACTCCCGGAGGCGGTGGTTCGCTCCATGTCTTTATATTCCTCGGTTTTCTTCAAAAGTTTATAGAAACACCAGTTGGAATTGGGAATTTCAATGGTACTCTTATATTTAACAGTCCCCTTGCGCGGCATAAGTTCGAGCCCTACGGAAGCAGAGCAGGAATTTTGCCATTTCATTTTAAGCGGCGCCCAGTACAACTGCTGATTAAAAGACATGAATGATGATTGTCCGATGGCGACGTAAGATAAAACAGGCACCGGTTCATCCGGCATTACTTTGGGCAGAGGATTGGACTTAACCTTGAATTCCAGGGGGCGTGCGTTGCCCTCCTTATCCCAGAACATGTTGGTCAGGCTGGAAACATTATTTAGCGTTGCAAACATTTTACGCGGCAATTTGGGAAGTCCGTACGGACCGGGATTGCTTTTCCACTTGCCGCCGACTTCTTTGCAGTAAGGCGAAATAGTCTTTTGAAACGCCTGCCAGAAGCGCCCCTGCGGGTGTGTGGCGTTGGTAATGTCATCTAAATCAGCATCATCCGTGGCTGACGGGTTGAAAGGAAATTTATTGTAAAGTGGATTGATGTTTCCTTCTACAATTTCGTCCCATGACTGCGCTATCTTCTGTTCAACTTCATTCATTCCCAAAATGTATGCAGTCCAGACCGGGGCCATAAAAATATCGCGCCACCGTTTAGTTATGCCGACACTGTCCAGCCATTGCGTCGCCAGATTCAAGTAGGAATCATTGTCCTGCTTGTTTATGGTAAATGCTATCTGTCCAAGGGGCGTAAGCTGGCTTTTCAGCAATGCAAAAGGATCATCTTTTTCATTTTTCTTCGGTATGCCGCAAATCTCCTGCTGCAAATCCGTTTTCATCTGATCAAGCAGTATTCTATATTTGTCTAACTCAGGAGTAGGACTGTTCTTATCATCTATCAGCCTTTTTATGAAAACAAAGTCCGTCATTTTCCCGGCAATCAACTTCATATACTCGTTATCGCCGGCATCGATCTGAGTATTTTCCTTTATTGTTTGTAAAAAAGTCATAAACGTTGATGAAGGCTGGAACATTTGATTAAGTGCAAAACGAAGAGCACCCGAGGAATCGATGCGCATATCGAAATGCAGATAAAAACTGCGGTAGGAATCGGCGTATTTCTGTCCGTAAAATTCCACTTCCCGGCGGAAAAAATCCATAAATTTAATCTTATCACTTTCCGGAACAGGAAGACTTTTAATCAACAAAGGCAATTCTGTAACACATGGCTTTACTCTTTTTTCCAATGCGGCTTTCGTAAATCTTCCATCCACGGTTGCTTTTCCAACAAACAGAAAACCACCGTCATTAGTCGGATTCATTACAATATCTTCAAATTCCTTTTCAGAGGAAAAAAACAGAAAACCGTTCCGTACCTTGTAGGAAGAAATGAACCTGTGAATAAAAACGCTTACTCTACTTCGGTTCAAAAGATCATTCCATTGCTGGCTGGAAAATGTAAATTCTTTGTTATTGCAGGAGAAAGTGTACTTCTGATCTTTATTCAGGTTGCCATAATTGAGCAATATTTTTATGTTTTCTTTAAAGTTGTCGAATCTGAGGTTCCCGGAAGTCTGCAATGGTTTAATGGATGAACTTTTGATAAAAGCCAGGAACTGTCCGATATTGTCTCCTTCCAAAGGAGGCTGAGTTGTTTCCCGGGCATCAATATCGAATATTAAATTTATTTCTTTCTTCAGCAAATCAGCAATCTTTATATAGAAATTGTGGACCTCGTATTGTTTTATGATCATAAGAAAATGATCAGTTTCGCGTAATAGATTTTCCAGTTCGACTTCACCGACAGTTTGTTGTTTATTCAGTTCCGTAAGGCGCGTGAAGTATGACTCTCCATGGATATCAATCATCTTTTTCAGTTCTTCTACATAGTTCTCCTGCTGAACGAGCTTAACATCCTTCAAGTCATAGGTGACGGGCCATTCCGATTTATTATTTCCGATATAATCATTGATGAGCGTTTCCGGTATGGCCAGGACAGACGCTACCTGACGGACATTGCTTTTTATCATTTTTCCCAGTTCATTTTTTTCCGTCGCATAGAGCAGTCCGACTATCAGCATGAATTTTTCCTGAGATCCTTCTCTAATTTCAATATTATGTTTGCCGGGATCACTCATTTGCACTTTGAGGTTGCCGATAATGTCTGTATTTTTTGCTTGCGATGAGTAGTTGTCCAAACGCGGATAAAAATAATAGCGGCGAATCGATTCAATTAAATCACGGTTCATTTCTTCATGTTGTTTCCTGAAAAAACCGGGAGTAAATTTCAGCAGAAAATGATCCTTAAAATAGTTATCCGTAAATAGGTTATGCGCTTTTTTCTCATATCCCTGAGGAAAAGCAGCCACTAACTGACCCACCTGATTTCTACGATTTTTCACCGAGGCCAGTTGCAAGGCAAAAGAAGCAATTAAAAATGTAATCAAAACAAGACCTGAAGCAAAAGCAGCCCGCCTGTGCCACGCATACGGATCATATTTTTCCATTTCTTCTTTGGTTATTTGCGCAGCAAAGGGATTGGTTAACTGAACCTGTTTTTCCTCCAGCAATGTGAGGTATACGTCCGTAATTTGCGGTTCCACGGACAACGGATCCTGCTTGGTAAGTTTTGCCAGGAATAATTTTAAATACTCAAAAAGTTTGGGTAACTGACGAATAAAAGAAACGGCCTTCAGATATTTATCGGCGGGAAGAGCAATCAGAGCTTCGGTTAAATATTCTTCCAGCAATTCCAGCTCTTTTGTTAAATCCGTCAATTCTTCATTGGAAGAAAAATGCATTTGGAGCGGAATGTTTTTCCCGGCAAGAAATTCGGAAAATTCGGAACAGCCTTCAATTAAATCCATGTGAGTCAGGGCAATACGCACTTTAATCGGTCTTTTGCTTATCCAGCTTAAAAGATTGATCTTTCCGCGAATATACTGTGCTTCTCTTGTAAGATATTCAGTAAAATTCTCCTCATCTCCGAACCCCGAGCCGTTTAACGCCACAACAACCGTCGGCGCTCTGTGTTTAAATATCGGTTTCCAGAGATTGATCAAAGATCTTCGAACATCACTCGTAGTATCTGAGACAAGCGATGCCGGAATTTCCTGCACCATGACCTTGGACCCCAGGTAAATCTGCAGAAATGGATTTGCCGTATAGCTGGGATAAAATTCCCTGGAATAACCCTGCCAGTCGGTATAATTGTCGATCAGCAGTGTTTTTCCGGAGCCCCATCCGCCGAAAACGACAAACTGATCGAAAACCATAATACTGCGGCGCAAATCACCCGGTATTTCTTTAAGAAAACTCTTCCAGATTTGTCGGAGGGCGGAAGACTTGATTACTTCTTTTTCGGGCTCAGCCGGGGATTCCGTCGCTTTCTCTTTTTTCCTCTTAATTACATAATAGACGATCCCGCCAATGAGAAGCAGAAGCAAGATAAGGCCGACAGCTATAAGGACGAAAAACCAGTTGTCCCAATATATTTTTTCTACGGTCGATATAGTTTTGGGGCCCGGCGCCATTTAATCACTCCAATCAACCAAATTCTATTTAGCATTTTCAGTTTCCAGGATAAAATTTTCATCTTCCACTTTAATAATAACTGTGTTTTCCGGTTGAATCTTGCCTTCAATAATATCGTCTGCCAGAGGGTCCTGAATGCGGGTTTGAATAACTCTCTTCAGCGGTCGCGCACCCATTAACGGATTGAAGCCGAGTTTGGCCAGATGTTCCAGCGCCTCGTCGGCAATATCAAGTTTGATATTCTTTTCCGCCAGCAATTTAATCAGATTACGCATCTGAATTTGAGCAATGGATTTCATGCCGTCCATCGTCAATTGCTTGAAAACCAGAATATCGTCGAGCCTGTTGATAAATTCCGGACGAAAGTGAGAGCGCACAGCATCCATAATACTTGCGTTCATTTGCTGAATCTCTTCTTCTGTTTCGGCAGGTTGAATATTGGCGGAACCCAGATTGGAGGTCATCAGAACAACCGTGTTGGAGAAGTTAACAGTCTGCCCCTGGCTGTCGGTCAGCCTGCCGTCATCCAACAATTGCAGGAAAAGATTGAAGACGTCGGCGTGTCCCTTTTCAACTTCATCGAAGAGAATAACACTGTATGGTTTGCGACGCACCGCATTGGTTAAAACACCTCCTTCTTCGTAGCCTACATATCCCGGAGGCGCTCCAATGAGCCGGGCAACAGAATGCTTTTCCATGAATTCACTCATGTCGATGCGAACAAGCGCGTTTTCATCGTCAAACATAAATTCCGCCAGAGCTTTACAAACTTCGGTTTTACCGACACCGGTTGGACCCAGCATCAAAAAAGAAGCAATTGGTCTATTCGGGCTTTG
>JBDKVD010000068.1:0-3361 GCA_039679325.1 Smithella sp. | reverse complement strand
ACATTCAGCAACACGGAACGGCGTGTCCAGCGCGTACGTAAAGCGATTGAACCGCCGGGAGAAGCCAAAACAGACTGGGAAGTCATCTGCGCTATATCCAATAAGATTGGTTATCCCATGAACTATTTTTCAGCGAAGGAAATATTTGAAGAAGTTGTCAAAGTGACACCCAGTTACGCAGGCATCAGTTATGAACGTCTCGAAAAACAGGGTATTCAGTGGCCTTGCCCGACGCCGGAACATCAGGGCACGAAATTCCTGCATAAGGATCAATTCTCCCGCGGTCTGGGACTTTTTACGGCCATTGAGTTTATTCCGCCCAATGAGCTGCCGGATAAAGAATATCCATTCCTTCTTTCAACGGGACGAGTTTTGTATCACTACCACACGGGAACGATGACCACCCGCGCGAAGGGTCTTTCCGAGCGATGTCCGGAAAGTCTGGTTGAAGTTAACCCTGTTGATGCCGATAAACTGGGCATTTCCGAAGGTCAAAAAGTAAAGGTGACGTCAAGACGCGGTGCGGTGGAAGCCAAAGCACGCATCACGAATAAGAGCTCACAGGGCACAATTTTCATGAACTTCCATTTTGCCGGAACAGCCGTTAATTTGCTGACCAATCCGGCTTTGGACCCTGTAGGCAAGATTCCGGAATATAAAGTTTGCGCGGTTAAGGTGGAAGCCGCATAAATATTATTTATCTGTAAAAATTAAACCAATCCCAACACAAAAAAATGCCCCTGAAAAGGGGCATTTTTTTTCGTATAAGCCTGGTTATCGTGAATAGCTTTCTTTTTTATGTTTTGAATATCTTGATTCGACCGGACTCTTCCTATTCTTTATAGATGATCGTGCCGACAGGTTTTCCATTCAAGGCCTTTGTAAGGTTGCCCTTCTCCATGCCGTTGATGATTTGAATCTTGTCGATGACCTCGCTGTTTTGAAGAATTTCCAGGCAGGGACGTTCAATGATCAGATCATCCAGCTCTCTGGCCAGAAGATCTTTGACGCTGATTTCCGGAATGAACGAAGCCTTTTTGTTCTTCTTCGGATCATCAGTATGAAGCCCTCTCTCATCTTTGATAAAGATGCAGCTGCGCGCCCCGATCAAATCGGCAATTATCAGCGTTCCCACATCGGTCCGGTGGATGGGGATGCGCGATTTTGGAACGGGCAGGGCAAAATAATCGTAAGGCGGCATGCCATGCATCACGGGGATACAATCCTGAGCGAAGTAATTCGATAACTTTGTAATTTCATCATGACCAATCTTTATGCCGCCCCAGGGGGCCAGAAGTGTAGATACCAGCAGGGCGTTTTGTTCAGAAACTGAACTTCCGAACTTGGCGATGATGCCGGTGGGCATACCCAATTCCAGACCGATGGAGTAAATATGACGGCTCCGGGTACCGCCTCCCGTTGTGAGAAGGATCTTGTGTTTTTTCTTGCTGGAGACAACCTCTTTTAGAATGGCGGGCAGCGCCTTAATCCCGCGATCACAAATGGATTGTCCTCCAATCTTGACGATATTGACGTCGGGAAAAAGCCTTTGCTGGGGAGCAACCTGGAGGCTTTCCATAAAAGTCTTGCCCACCAGGCTTTCCCCCATGAGCCTGCTCTTCACATGCAGCCTTCGTCCGTCTTTTTCTCTGTATAATGCCATAACTTTCTTTCCTTATTATTCCTCAACCTCAATCTCTTCGTCTTTGATTGTGCCATCCTGGGGAGGCTTGAGTAAAACTAACTCCGCACCCAAAGAGGCGGCAATTTCTTCCAATTCTTTCTTCTTCAGATGTTTGGCATAAAAAGTCATGTTTACATCGGCAACCGCAATCAGCTTGAAACGAGGCTTCTTCTCTTTTGTTCCGACTTTAATACGTTCGCGATAAAATATTTTTCCTGCCATAATCACACCTCCCTAATCTTTTGTTTGTCAGGGTTCCGTTTTCCTCCCAGACTTTCCCAAAGCCCGATGCCCGAGGGTATTACGGGCAGCACAGCCATACTTCCCCAAAGTCTGGGCCTCAGCCAACCTTTTGTGCTCACCATATCTTCCGGACGGGGACAACAGGCATCCCTGTCCACGGAAACTACAAGAATATTTTTTTGCAGCAGCGCTGAAACTGCCACGTTGTCGGGAAACTCTCTAAGTCCTGAATATTCAATAAAGCGGCCGCTCCATCCCGATGAAGTAAGGCCGACAGCAGCGGCGGCTCCGATAATACCGTCGTTGGTGCCGCCATGCCCGGAAAGATGGGCGCTCCCTGCCGCCCGGCGGGCGTCATTCTGGACAACGATTTTTGCCGTACACATAAGCCCGAAGGATTCCAGCGCAGGCAGATCAGGGTCTTCCTCGCTGACCAGACAAAGGCCGGGATCACTGCCGAGAAGAGACATGGCTTCTATGTGGCTTATAGCCGCACTTTTCAGAACTTCTATGTAAGATCTATCCGGACAGTCAACAACAACGCAAGCCGAACTGTTATGAGATGTATATGGTATGGCCGGATCCACCAGGAGCTGCTGACGAATAACTCCCCAAACCCTGCATTCTTCAGGGATTAACCGTTCATAACGGCGGGCCAGTTTCCCTGTGCCGAAGTCGGAATTCAAAATATCAGTATCGTCAAAACCAATGTAAACGCGCATTTTCCCCTTCTTTGTCAAATCATTGCCTGTTTGTGTATGAAGTATAAAATTCTAACTACGGTCTGTCAATTAAAAGCATGGTAATATAAACATATATAACTATATTTTTCAGCTGCGGACATTTGCAAGTTGACAGCATAATGGCTGGTGTTGTATGGACTTGAACAAGTTATGTCAATATTGACTTATCGTGATTTTAACACCTTATGACGAATTGGTTCATTCACTCTTGAAATAAATAATAAGGAGTACCGACATAAATGAGTATTTGTACATATTCCTATGAAGAATATCTCAATATGGTCAAATCATTCCACGGTAATCTGGCGCCGGGGTTGGTTATCGGCGGGTTTATGGTTGATCTGGCGATGAAAAATCTGCCGGAAGGGGAATTCTTTGATGCAATTAGCGAAACGCCGGTTTGTCTTCCTGATGCGGTGCAACTTCTGACTCCCTGCACCATAGGCAACGGCTGGTTGAGTATTGTTCCTTTCGGCCGCTTTGCCATCACACTTTATGAAAAATACACCGGAGCGGGCGTGCGCGTTTACCTGGATACGGAAAAATTAAACAACTGGCCGGAAGTACGCGACTGGTATTTAAAAAAGAAGAAAAGAAGCGAGCAGGATAAAGATCTGCTGTTTGCACAAATCAAAGAAGCGGGGCAGGGCTTGCTCAGCGTCCAGAAAGTGCAGGTCGATCCGGAAAAAGT
>JBDKVD010000067.1:0-8807 GCA_039679325.1 Smithella sp. | reverse complement strand
TTAGTCGCCCAGGCAGCGAATACTTATTTTAAAGTTATTAAAGACCTTAATCCTCATCTGAAAAAGTATTATCTTCCTGCGGGTAAACATCAGATTCTGATTCCCAAAGGTTCAGCCGCAGACTTTGATAAACGCTACGAGAAACTTTTGCAGCAATGGCATGACGAGAAAAAAGAAAATGTTTATATAATAAAAAAAGGCGATAAGTTATCGACTATCGCCGCTCGTTTTAAGGTACCGGTGAAAGCAATCGTGATCTGGAATGGAATTACTTATAGCAAAAAAATGGAACCGGGAGATAAATTGATTATTTTTTCTCCTAAAAAATAATTATGTAATTCCGGTTTAAATTTGTTATTATAAACGGCAGTTTAAAAAACCTATTTTCTCCGAAAGAAAAGCCATGGAAAGCCAATCTTCTTTACCGATTCAAAAGCTTACGGTGGTAAATCCGGAAGTCCCGCGACGCCTGGAAAAGAACCAGGATTCTTCGGAGGCATCCGGCGCGTCGTTTAAGACGAGTTTAAGCGAAAGCATTATCGATGTTTATGAGCGTTCAGATAATAAAATCGCTGTTCCGGACGAACGTAAAGGGGTTGACCGCAGAGTGTGTTCCAACCGGCGGCATTCCAGCTCTCCATCATTTCCCCTGCCGTCGGGAACAACAGTTATCAACATTGCCCCATATTCTTCAGAGCAGCAGACAAATCGCATTTCCCCTGCAAAAAATACAATGCCCGCGTCTTTTTCACCATCTCAAGAAAAAGGCAGCATGATCGACATCTGGGCATAATTTCAGTCCGCCAATTCTTTTCATAATATTTTTTATTTGCAATAAATTCTTGATTTCTATTTGTATCTGATATAGAAAACCGGTTTGTTTAAATATTTAGAGACTCCTTGCCTGTAGCAAAACTGCGGGCTTAAGAGCCGAAAGGAGAAAGTATTGAAAAGATATGAAGTTGTAGCTATTGTCAAAGCTGATTTGACGGAAGATGACCTTGCCGCCATCATCGAACGTAGCAAGACAATCATCACTGACCGTAAAGGTGTTATCGCGAAGGTCGAAAAGTGGGGTAAGAGACGTCTGGCTTATGAAATCAACAAACAAAAAGACGGTTTTTATTTTCTTATCGACTTTGCCGGTGACGGCCCCATCGTTATGGAAATTGAAAGAAATTTCAAAATTGATGACCGCATTTTGAAATTCATGACCGTGAAAAAAGAAGGCGCTGTAACCGCTGAAGGGATGGAGAAGGAAACCGCTGCAGCCGAGACCAAAAGGACACAAAGCCGTATTGAGTCGGCAGGCGCTGGTACCATTCAGCAGGGCGATAGAGGTGCCGGAGACGCAGCGTCCCGTCGCCCCGCCCCCAGAAAAATTTTTAATAAAGAAGAACAACCTACGAGAGGAGAATAAACTATGCCAGCACCCAGTGGAGACAGACCATCTCGCCCGCCTCAGAAAAAGTTTTTTCATAGAAAAAAGTTTTGCCGTTTTTGCACGGATTCCAATATAAAGATTGACTACAAAAATCTGGCCATTCTTAACAATTTTGTTACGGAAAGAGGCAAGATTATGCCGCGCAGAATCACAGGCAATTGCGCCAATCATCAAAGGGAACTTACTGCTGCAATAAAACGTGCCCGTACAATCGCTATTATGCCTTTTGTCGCTGCTGAAGGCAGATAAGAGAAAAACACATAAAAACTTGCCGGTATCCGTGAAGTCCAGATGCCGGCAAGTTTTATTTTCATACCATTCCGCTTTCTTTGACTAACTTTGTTGGCCCTTCGACAAGCTCAGGGCATGCTTAAAGCTGAGAGCTTGTCATGGTGAGCTTGTCGAACCACTCCTAGCCGCCGCATTATCCTTTGAAAGCGAAAAGGTATCAGTCCGATATCAGACAGGTCATTGGCTTTGAAAACATTCAGCATTCTAAGTCCCGGCAATTCTTTCTTCAGGACGTTATTGATCCTTACCTTTTTTGTTTTAGCAGTCGGTTTTGTTCCAGCTGTCGGTTCCGTTTTAATTATTTTTCTTCCCATGCTTACTTTTTTTTACGGTACCGTCACAGGAAATACTAAAACGGCCGCCGCTTTTTTAATTCCTGTTCTGTTTACTTTTCTTGTTTCTTATTTTTTGCATTTAAAAGCACCGTATCCGGCAATTTTTATTATGGGTACCGTGGGGTTGGCTATTTCCGCAGTTATCCCGAAAAACAGATCCATTGAAAAAATACTAATCTATCCCACTCTTATCATTATCGGGGCCATATGCGCCTTTTTCATCTACTCCGGTTATCAATTCTCCGTAAATCCATGGAAAGTGGTACAAAAATTCGTGGAGACGGCAATCGGGCAAAACATAAATTTTTATGCTCAATTACCGCTGAATAAAGAAGAAATAGACCTGGTCAATAATAACAGGCAGTTGATCATCGGTGTTTTTACCAACATTTTCCCCGCACTGGCGATTATCGGATCCGTTGTTGTTGTCTGGATCAATGTTTTGCTGGGGAGGAATTCTCTTCGTAAAACGGGACTTATTCTGCCTCAGCTGAACGAACTATCACGATGGAAAGCCCCCGAATTTCTTATCTGGATATTCATCGCCACCGGTGGACTGCTTTTGTTCTCCCATGAACAAATCCGGCTTATCAGCATGAATGTATTTCTTCTCGCCTGTTTTCTTTATTTGCTGCAAGGCCTGGCTATTGTCAGTTTTTTGTTTCAGAATAAAAATGTACCGGTTTTTCTCCGCTATCTTTTTTATTTTTTGATTGTCCTTCAGCAATTTCTTATGATACCTATAGCCTTAGTCGGATTATTTGACATTTGGGTTGATTTCAGAAAATTTATCCGTAATAATCAAATTGTTACCTGATATTATTCATGTTTTTTAAAATAAGGAGGATTTTATGAAGGTTATATTAAAGCAAAACGTTCCTTCCTTGGGCAAGGCCGGTGATTTAGTCAAAGTAAACGACGGATACGGCCGCAATCTGCTGATTCCCAAAGGACTGGCCATCGAAGCCAACGAAAAAAATATCAAAACTTTTGAGCATGAAAAAAAGAACATCCTGCAAAGAGCGGAAAAAGAACAAAAATCAGCTCACGACCTGGCCGCAAAAATCTCTGATGTTACTTTAACCATTCCGCGCAAAGTCGGCGATCAGGATAAAATCTTCGGTTCCGTAACTTCCAAAGATATCGAGCTGGCGCTTCAGGAAAAAGGATTCAATATTGAGAAGAAAATGATCGTTCATGATGAGCAGATTAAAGCACTGGGTGAATTTAAAGTTAAAATCAAGATTCACAGCGGTGTTGAAGCAGAGATTAAAATAAATGTTGTCGGCGAGTAATAATGAGAGATTCTGATCCGTCTTTATACAAGATTCCTCCGCAAAATCTGGAAGCCGAGCAATCAATTCTCGGCAGTGTTCTGCTGGAAAACAGCGCCATCAACAGCGTGCTGGAGGTCATGTCTAAAGACGACTTTTACAATGAAGCTCACCGGAAAATATTCAACGTCATGGTTGAACTTTCCGAAAAAAATGAACCAGTTGATATTATAACATTAAGCAATGCCCTGAAAGACCGGAAATTGCTGGACTCAATCGGCGGTACTGCCTACCTGGCTTCTCTGGTGGATAACGTCCCTTCTGCGGCCAATGTCACCAACTATGCGAAGATTGCCAAAGAAAAGGCAATCCTGCGCGGTTTAATCGCTTCGGCAACGGAAATAATTAACAGCTGCTACGAAACAGGTTCCGATGTAGACCAGGTTCTCGACCAGGCCGAAAACAGAATTTTCGAAATTGCCGAAAACAAAGTCCGGCCCTCTTTTCACCTGATTCGGGAAATTGTCAAAGACAGTTTCCGTTCCATCGAAGATCTTTACGCCCGTAAGGAACTGATTACCGGCGTGCCTACCGGATTTGAAAAAATTGACGATTTGACTTCCGGTCTGCAGCAGTCGGATCTGATCATTATCGCCGGACGTCCCAGCATGGGGAAAACCGCCTTTGCTTTGAACATAGCCCAATTTGCGGCACTGGAATCCCAAACACCGGTTGCCGTTTTTTCTCTGGAAATGTCCAAAGAGCAGCTGGTGTTCCGTCTTCTGGCTTCGGAAGCCAAGGTTGATTCACAGCGGTTGCGCAAAGGATTCCTGGGCGAAACCGACTGGCCGAAACTGACGGCGGCCGCCGGTCGCCTTTCCGAAGCGCCGCTGTTCATCGATGACACACCGGCGATTACCGTATTGGAGATGAAAGCCAAATCCCGCCGCCTGAAGGCGGATGCCGGGCTCGGGCTTATTGTCGTGGACTATATTCAGTTGATGCGCGGCGGCAACTACCGCGAGTCGCGCGAGCAGGAAATATCGGAAATCAGCCGTTCGCTGAAAGCTCTGGCCAAAGAACTGAAAGTACCGGTAATCGCCCTTTCCCAGTTAAACCGCAAAGTCGAAGACCGCACCAACCGGCGTCCCCAGATGGCCGACTTGCGCGAATCAGGCGCCATTGAACAGGACGCCGATGTTATCGCCTTTATCTACCGCGATGAAGTCTATAACAAATCGGAAGACAACCCGGAAAAAGGAATTGCGGAAATTATCATCGGCAAACAGCGTAACGGCCCTACCGGTACCGTGAAGCTGGCTTTTCTGGAAAAATTCACCTGCTTTGAAAATCTCGCCCATGCCGATCACACAGGTTAAGGCATTTTCTTTCACCGGATTTCCTCATCGGTTTATTCCTCTCTAAATTCTGGCAAGGCATCCGATTTGCGCACAGCGGACCATAATCCATCATCAAAAAAAGGTAGAAAACCTCGTTGATCCTGCCAAAACAGGGTAATAGATTAATTTCGCGAACAAAAACGATCATCAACGAAGTGAAACAAGTATGTCACAAGGTGCACACCGCCGATCTTGTAAAGCCAAGTTTCCTCCTCATCTCATCTGTAACCTGCTTGACAAGCATAAGTAGAGGACTTAAAATAATAAAATATAGTCAGTATCTTAGCACAAAAAATATAGTTAAAGATCTTAAGTCGCTTGGTTGAAGACCGGAAGAAAAAGCAAAAGCATTCGGTCTTCGGAGTAAAAGGAGTTCAATTCAGACAAACAGGAGGAAATTATGAAAAAAATATTACTTTTATTATTGTTGACGGTTGTTTTTGCTGTTCCCGCTTTTTCACAGATGAGTGATATGCCCATGAGGGGTCAAGTGCGAGGCCATGGACAGATGATGGAAATGGGTAATATGTATATGATGGACTGCCATATGATGTGCATGGAAAATGAAAACAGGATGGGGCTTACCGATGATCAGATGATGAAAATAAGGACTTTGCACAGGGAAATGCAAAAGAAGCAAATCAAATTCAAAGCCGATCTGCAGCTTGCAGAAATCGAACTTATGGAAATAATGGAAGTGAAAGATTTTGATCTGGAGAAGGCAACCGCCACAGTTAAGAAAATTGAAGGTATTAAAACTGCTCAGCATTTGGAAATGTTAAAAGCCATGAAAAATATACGACCTATTTTGACGGACGAGCAGTTTAAGAACATGCATAAGATATGCATGATGCCGGTTGATAAAAAACATGAAAAGATAATGAATAAATCTAAACCAATTATGAAAAAACCAAGTCCTAAAAAACCAGCAAATTAGATAAAAGATATGAAATGATGCAGTAAACGGAGTTGCCATAGAAATTCGTGATTCGCCTCTGAGGGGTTCTAAAATATTCTTCAGGGGCTTTCATTATTTTGTGCATAGTTCCTCCAGTAATTGTTAATTTATACTGCCCATCTCCCTTCAACTTATCCCTCAATATCCTGAGGTTTCCACCAAGTATTGAGGATAAATGAATGATTTCATACTTTTTTCTGCTCCATCTTATTAGTATAATTAATTGTTATTAAAGAGTAAATACAAACTTATGGCCTTCCTTCGTCTAGTGGCAGACTATTTGCTGTATTCTTTTATAATTCTGGTCATATTACCCGGAATAGAATGGGTAGGATGGCAATAAACGTCAACCTCGGCCAAAAGGGAGGATGAACATGAATGAAGATATTCTGAAAGGGAAATGGAAGGAGATCAAAGGGGAGGTCAAACAGAAGTGGGGCAAACTTACCGATGACGACCTTGCCGAAGTGGAAGGAAAAGAGGAACAACTCTTAGGTCTTTTGCAGAAGAAGTATGGATATGCAAAGGAAAAAGCCGAGGAGGAATATAAGGGGTTCATCGACCGCTATCTGAAGCCCCCTTCCAAGTGAGAAAATTAAATGAGATGTGATTAATGATACAGATGTTCAACAAAGGTAAGGGAGGAAATTACCATGGATATTACAACACTCATCATTGTCATCGTCGTGTTGATCCTATTGTTCGGCGGGGGCGGCGGTTACTGGTGGAGTAGGCGACGTTAGGTGCCGCTCCTCAAATTATTTTGACGCAAACAATGGGTCTCAACTCAAACAACTATCAACGAGACTAAGGGAGAAGATATGACAGAAGCAAGCAAGTCATCGGAAATGTCAGGTGTCGTCTTGGCATCTAAAATCATCGGCGAGACGGTGGTCAATCGCCAGTATGAAGATCTGGGCAATATCCACGAACTGGTGATCGACGCCAAGAAAGGTTGCATAGCCTACGCGGTTCTCTCCTTTGGCGGCTTCATGGGTATGGGGAACAAGCTGTTCGCCATACCTTGGAGTGCATTCGACTTCGCCAAACCTGAGGAAAGGCTTACCGGTTTCGACGAGCCTGCGACCAAGCTCATGCTCAACGTAGACAAAGAGAAGCTGAAGGAGGCTCCCGGGTTTGACCAGGACGCCAAGTGGCCGGATTTCGCGGACAGGAATTGGGGAGACAGTATTTACAAGTACTATGGCTACGACCCCTACTGGAAGCCGTAGTATAGACGACTCGGGCGCTCGCTGATTTCGATGACCCGGCTGGATCGGCGAACGCCCCTTTTTGAATTTGCGTTGGTAGATGTAACCTTTAAAGTTCTTATTGGTTTTCGGTAAACAAAAGAAATAGACAGACAACAGACAAAGGAGAAATCAATGGCAACTAAAATAGGTTTATGGATGGACGAGCGGCAGGCAGTGATAGTATCGGTAACAAACATGAACGCAAAAATAACAAAGGTTAAATCAGCCATCAAAGATGAAATTTTTGCCGTCAATGCTGTTTCAGGTGATTCGGGAGCAAAACGAGATCCAGCTGCAGCCCATAGAAATAAACTCAAGATTAAAGAAGCGCTGGATCCTTACTATGATGGGATTATTGACAACATCTGGAATGCACGGGAAATGTTTATTTTTGGTACGGGCGAAGCTAAATACGAACTGAAAAACCGTCTGGAAAAAAGTGACCTCGCCCGGCGTATAGTTGTCATTGAAGATACGGATAAAATGGACGATTATCAAATTATTGACAAGATGTGCCAATACTATTCCGCGGGGCTAATGGCCCAAGGTTTATAGTATTTCAGGTGCAACAAATAATACTCTTTCTACCCCTCGCTGAAATGTTGTTTTTCGAGTTGTGCCGGCCAATTTTGCACTTCGATTGTAAATGAATGACTATCACCTTAACATATCCCTCAATATGCTGAGGTTCCACCACATACTGAGGCCAAACGACTCATTTTAGACATCTCTTCTTTTCTCTCACGTTGACCTAACTGTCTAGTATTATATGATTAATCAGAGATTATGATTTCATTCGGTCATTGGCATTCTATGTGCAAATTCATTTACAAGGTCAATTGGATGATGCAGTGAACGAAGGTCAAACATAAGGCGAGGAGGTGAGAAAAAAATATAACTAACACAGAAAGAAAAAGATCGGTTGGCAGAGTTGAAGGCCACAGGAGCAAAAGACGCGAAGTCTTTAACGAAGGCCGAGAAAGCTGCGTTAAAGCTTCAAAAGCTAAAGGGTGGAGCACCAGATTGTAGGGGACTTTATCAATTCCCCCGCGCAAATCGCACCAAAAATTTGTCGTTCTCATAAATAATAAAGGAGATGGAAATATATGAAGAAATTAATGTTGTTATTTGTAACTATAACGTTTCTTGCGACTTTTACGTTGATTGGCTGCGATCAATCAACATCACAAAAGGGAGCGCCTGGAGCACCGGGTGCAGCTGGGGCTCCTGGGGCACCCGGTGCAGCTGGAGCACCGGGCAAAGCTGCTCCAGCACCTGAACAGGGAGCACCTGGAGCACCGGGAGCACCTGGCGCGCCGGGAGCACCGGGAGCACCGGGAGCACCTGCGCCGGCACCGGAAAAATAGTAGATGTGGGATATCCCGGGGTGCATCCCCGGCAAGAGGATATACCCTTAGTCTATGAAGCAGGGAATGGATTATGAAATTCAAGTCATCGAACTTCAGATAGACTAATCGGATTCCCGGCTTCCTTTCCATTAGGAAGTCCCTGATGAGCAAAGTCTTATCAAAATATCCCGAGCAAGGGAAAATTTAGAGAAAGGAGTAAGGATTATGAAAAAGAGCCATATCGTTATCCGGTTACTTGTCGTTCTTATGATGATCGCCGCCTTTGTGGCGTGCGCATCAACACCGAAACAAGAAGGCACGGGGGAATACATCGATGATTCCGTCATCACGACCAAAATAAAAGCTGAACTCGCTGCAGATGATTTTCTCAAGTCATTTGAGATCAGCGTAGAATCCCGCAAAGGCATTGTTCAGTTGAGCGGTTTCGTTAATTCTCAAAAAGCTGTTAATAAGGCGGGACAGATCGCACGCGGCGTCGAAGG
>JBDKVD010000066.1:0-5134 GCA_039679325.1 Smithella sp. | reverse complement strand
CGAGGTTGTTTTTTTTCATTTTTTCTAAATAAGGCAGCACCATACTTCCAATATTCGCAACAAAATTCTCTTCAAGATTCTTCTTGTCTTGATCTCTTTTCTTTAGCAGCACATTCAGTGCCGTATTGACTTCCTGAAGATTTTTTGTTTTGTCTTCGAGCTCTCTTGTTCGTTCGGCAACCATGATTTCCAGCTCTTCACGGTATTTCTTTAATTCTTTTTCATTACGCCTCTGCTCGGTAACATCCCGGACTGTTCCCTGGAACCCAATCAGATTGCCATTCTTGTCGTATCGGGCCGCCGATGTGACCAGCGTATGCCTTATGCCGCCGTCTTTTCTGCGCAAATTAATGGGATATTCCTTGCCATAGCCGCGTTCCGAGATAATACTGGAATGTTTTACCCATTCTTCCGGTTTAGCATAGAGATCCGGAACCTTCACCCGTAGCAGTTCTTCACGGCTGGCGTATCCTAATAACTCTACTGCGGCATCATTAATATCGATAAGGCTTCCATCTTTTGTTATGAAGACGCAATCCCGCGATGTTTTAAAAAACTGGTTGTATTTTTCCTCGCTTTCTTTCAGCACCGCCTCTGCATGTTTGCGCTCGGTGATATCCTCAACCGTAACAACCGCTCCCAAGAAGATGTTTTCCTGCAGAAGAGGTGCAGCTGCCATTATAACATCACGAAAAGTGCCATCTTTCCGACGGTGTGTTGTTTGGACGGAAGCCAGACCGCGCTTTGAGAGATCTGTATACAATTCCCGGCCAACGCGCTCATACTCTTCTTCATTTTCGTACAACAGCCGTGGTGTATGCCCGATGAGGTCGGGCTCGGAATAGCCGCAGATATTGAGCCAGGCTTCATTAACGCTTTGAAAAACGCGGTCTTTCATTATGCAAAGACCAACAGGAGTTGTTTTGAACACACTGTGGAGGATTTCTTCACTCCTATGTAGCGCTTGTTCCGCCTGTTTCCGCTTGGTAATATCTCTTGTGTGCACAAGATAACCGATGTTGAATTCTTTCGTGCTGACTCTCAAGGGAGTAATCAAAACGTCAAGATAGATGATTCCCCTTTTCGTCGTTTCATACAAATTGAATGCAGTTACTTTTCCAAAATCATAAGGAATCTCACAGCGTACACTCTCACCTCTTAGCAGCTGCCCCTTGAGTCTCTCACTCAGGTTAGGGTTTTTAAAGAGCTTTAATCCTTTCACTTCTTTTGCATCAGAGATGCCGAATATATCAAGACAGGCTTTATTGACATCCAACAACGTACCCTCCCGGTCATACAGTTCAATCCCGAGAGGCGACTCCTCATAGATGCCTCTGAATTTTTCCTCGCTCTTGCGAAGCGCCTCTTCCGCCAGTCTGCGTTCTTCCAGTGCGCTGGCGAGTTTGATGTTGCTGTAACTCAGATTGCCGATCAATTCCGCTAAAGCCGCGTAGAAGGTCATCGCCGTGTTGACTGTTTCCCGGCTCCACCGCGGCACCCGTTCAAGCGCCTCAATGTATTCCTGTTCATTGAATCCAAACCGGCGGGCCTGTTGACGGAAGGTGTTAAAGTCCGGTGCTTCATCATCGAATAGAAACTGCCCCAGAAAGATATTGCCCACATGCCTGTCACCCAGCATTATCGGAGTGGCCATATCCCACATGTTATTTTTACATCGATATTTTTTAAAGGTGCCGGCCGGCACGTTGTTGGTAAGTTCAATATCGCTTTCTATGCAGAGCCTATTGGACTCCGGATTAACCCGGTGGAAATTAGTGCAGATATCCTGCCAGCCGGTCCCCACCAACACTCTGCCCTGAAGGTCGATGATGCCGATGCCGATGTGGGTCAGCCGGTAGAATTCATCCATCAGTTTCTGGATCTTTTCCGTGTCGATAATATCGGAGAGTTCCAACGTGCCGATATCTCCCTCAGGAGACAGGATAGCGTCGAGCTTGCATCGAACTTGTTTTTCGCTTTCTTGCAATGCTTCCCCCGCCTGCTTGAGCTCGGTGATGTCGTGAAAGGACTCAATGGCGCCGACAACATTACCATGGCTGTCACGTAATGGCGCTGCTTTCCCCCAAAGGGTAAGAGGCATCCCCCTTAAAGTTATCTCACCCTCGGCTATAAGAACATCTCCCTCTCTCTTGACAAAATCAAAGTTCTTTTCGTCCACTACGGCAACTCCCATTGCCTGGTCAATCAGCAGCGGTTGGCGATTCCCACGAAGCGGCACGGCATATTCATGATTACCCTTCCCCAGTATGTCCTCCGTGTTTACACCCGTCATCTCTTCTATAGCGTGGTTCCAGGCAATAACTTTTCCGGAAAGGTCGATAGCGAAAGTCGGATCCGGGAGAAAATCAATGATATCGGTAAGACGTCGCTCCGATTCGCTCAGAGCAGCTTCCATCCGTTTACGGTCGGTGATATCCAGCAATGTCGTCAGTGTTTGTTTCTTGCCGGGTATTTTGGCTATAGTTGTAACAATATCTTTTACCTGCCCTTTTCGGTCGACTAACTGGAACTCATATTTCTGTGGAACAGACAGCGGATCGATAAGGCGCAAGCGACGATATTCTTTCATCCGTTCCAGCTCATCTTTTCGGGCAATAAATTCCGTCCATTTTTTCCTGCCTTCCACTTCCGCCCTGGTGTATCCTGACAGTTCTTCGAATTCTCCGTTTGCCAGTAATATGGTATCATCTTCTCCGAGAATAGCTGTTGCGGTTTTTGTATTTTCGAATATGGCCTTATAGAATTGTTCCGATGACGGTTGTGCTTTCTTTGTTCGCTTGCCCTTGTTTTCTGATTTTTCCAGTTCAGCAATGTGCCGACGCAATTCCTCCAGTTCATTTAAAAGCTGTTCTTTCGTTTGTTCGTCACCGTTCATTGCAGGCACCTCGATGATCGTTGATTTTTAATATAATCATACACCATTTTGAAAAATAATGCTTTTGAGGATTTTAGGAAGAAAATTATGAAATGAATATATTATTCCCAAATCTGAGGTCCGGTCTTTGCGTAATGCTGAAATGTCTATCGATATTCCTTTCGACAATGGAATTGATCTTCGCTTATGCCTTCAGTGAATTGGTTGCTTTTTAATCAGCAATCACTACATTACTGATGGTAGTATTAAATGACTGATTTGGCAAAGGCACCATTCAATTTGTGGATTTTGTGTTCCATCATAGAAAGGAGGCGGAAAGATGTTAAAGAAAGCGGCTATGGCCAAACAGATCTCGGTAACTGTAATTAACAAAATTGGCGTATTGGACATAATGGCGCGATATCTGGCGGATCGCGGAATCAATATCGAGGCAATTGCAGGCTATGAAATTCCCGGGTCGGACAATGCTGTGATTATGCTGGTCGTGGATGATACACGTCGTGCGGTTGAAGCAATAAAAGAGCGAGATTTTGGTTCCATTGAGGAAAATGATGTGATTATGCTCGAACTGGATAACAAGCCGGGGGCGTTAAAGACCATCACAGGTTTGTTGGCATACAAGGGTGTAAATATCAGATACATATATGCCACAACGAGCCGTGATACATGGTACGTAAAGGTGATATTATCGACAAGTGAAAACGGGAAGGCCTTTATTACGTTGAGAGAGTCCGTTGCGAAATAGGTTTGGTATATTTAGTGCGACCTTTAGAAGCGGAGGATATAATACCAGTTTTTTTAGCTTGTTGAAAATGCCGGGTGTGATTCCGATAATAAACAAGCGGGGAGTGCCGTCCGGCTTATTTAGAAACTTTTCAATGCTTTGAATGAGCATGCCGATAGAAGAAAAATTTCCGTCGACCATGTTGATCAGATCCCCGTTAAGGAGAACGCGGAAAAGTTCCACGGCTTTGTTTTTGATACCTCTGTCATTAACGACATTGGCGGGATGCGGAAAATGGCTGACCGAGTGAGTCAGGACCGCTTTCCCGCCGGGAACGAGGGACGGAACGGATTTCAAATAAATCACTCTGTTAATATAATACTATGTACCGGAAATCTTGTTTATATCTACAATTCGACTGAATCCCGCATAATCCTGGGTTTCATAATTTTTAATAGCCATTAACTTTTTTGTAATATTTGCCATTCTGTCAATCTGCATACTTATTGTTTCAAGTTTTCCCTTGATTGGATCATTTTCAGCAATCTTCATTGATAATACCTCAGATAATCCAGAAATGATCTGCATAGGTTGATTCATTTCGTGGCAAATTGCTCCTGCCATTTCCAAGACAACTTGTAGTTTTTCCCTGTGTAGTTGCTCTTCTTCGGCACGTTTACGATCGGATATGTCGCGGATTGTTCCCTGGAAGCCTGTTACATTGCTTTTTACATCGTGCCGCACCACTGATGTGATAAGCGTGTGAATCACCGTGCCGTCTTTTCTGAGCAAATCCACAGGGAATTCCTTTGTATACCCCTGTTCTGTGATAATACTTAAGTGTTTTGCTCTTTCTTCCGGGTCGGCATAGAGATCGGAAATCTTCACCTGCATCAGTTCCTCACGACTGGAATAGCCGAATATCTCAACTGCGGCCTCATTCAGATCGATCCAGCTGCCATCCTTCGATGTTATGAAGACACAATCCCTCGATGTGCTGAAAAATCTACGGTATTTTTCCTCGCTTTCGCGAACTAACTGCGCTGATCTGACTGTCTTGAGATTAATTATAAGAGGTATTATTATGAATGTGCATATCAATACCGTCACAATTATACCAATCAATTTGTATATAAGAATCCTGTCCGTTGGTGCCATGAGCACGATGGACCATCCCTCAGGGTTAATAACTTTGCGTAAAATGAGGTAATTTCCCCCTCGGAAGTTAATGTTTGTCCTGTCGGAAACCTCATGCGACAGTAGTGCATCAAATTGTTTGTCGCCAAATTGCCTCGAAGCAATCAACTTGTGTTGAGTATCCTTATTCACGGGCCACATGCTCTTAAAAAGCAACTCTTTATCACCGGAGAGGAAAATAATGCCATGCCGAGTTAAGAGGAAAAAGTAAGGGTAACCACTGAGGTTCTTTTCAAGCTCATCGAGATCCTTTTTTATCGCTAGGACGCCAATGATTTCACCTTGAGAGTTCCGGACAGGAAAGCTTGCATAGAAAC
>JBDKVD010000065.1:0-14712 GCA_039679325.1 Smithella sp. | reverse complement strand
TCCAAATCAAGCGCTACCTTTGTTGGCACAGCCTGCCCCGGCGCAGGCCGGGGTCGTCGGCTTCCTCAACGTATGTATAATACGCCTCGTCGCCTCCTCCTAGCCGCCGCGGTATCATCATTGATTTAGAAATGGAATTATACCAAGCTGCAGCCAACAAAGTCAGGCAAAGAATGCGACTGGGTATTACCATAAATTGGCTGTCAGCACCAATCAATCTGGTCGTAATAATAAATACTTTGCCGTATATCCAGCTTTACGCGCCAAATGCAATATTATTATTGTCTGTTGAACGATTCAATGATAGAAGCTTTTGCCTATCTTTGATGAGGGTGGATTAATTAGGGAGAAAATCAAATGTCCCTAAAGGTACTATGGAGCTTTGTCCCCTGTCCCGGTATGGAGGATTTTAAATGAAAATATTTGTTGTCGTCGGAATGCCTGCGTCCGGGAAAAACACCGCCAGAATTTACGCCCAGGCTAAGGGGATTACCTATTTTGCCACCGGCGATCTCGTGCGCAATGAAATTAAGAAGCGCGGTCTCGAGCATGATGCAGTTGCCGCAGCCGCCGTTTCGACGGAGCTTCGAGGGACGGACGGGTTGGGAGTTACGCGGCTGGCGCTGGCAATGGCAATGGAAAGCTCTGCCGATATTTTGTTTATGGAAGGTATGCGCTCACAGCCGGAAATTGAACTAATCCGCGCAAACGCTGAATGTGTAGTCATCGCGTTTTTAGCACCCCGACAGCTTCGTCTTCAGAGAATCATTTCACGACAAAGACCGGATGATTCCCCGCAGTTATTTGGGGAAAGAGACTTAAGAGAAATCGAATACGGCGCTGCGGTTCCGATTGTCCTGGCCGATGAATATATCCTGAACACCGGAACTCTGGAAGAAGCTGTTGACCAAATCGATCAAATCATCAAAAAAAGAAAATAGCGCTAATCTGTTGCTTTTCTGTCCGGACGGCGACTAATATTTGTTAATAATATTTCCCTTTCCGGGTTTGTTTTAATCTTTTTCGCGCAAAAAATGAATTCTCCGGTTTTATATATTTTTTACTTTCTCTACCTTTGCCTTTGCCTTTTTCGGCATAGTCAATCTGTACCCGGCGATTCTGGAATTTTTGTTTTTTTAACTTGGCAATAAGAAGTTCCGCCTGCCCGGCATCTGTTTCAAAGAACGAACAGGAGCGTGTGATCTCAATGCGGGAAATACGCAGATTATCTATATCAGCGGCGCCGGAAAGATAAGCTTTGAGGCTCCGTTCGTTAAATTTTTCCATTTGCCCCAGATTAATAAATAGACGGACTAATCCGGAAGACGGCCTGCCTGCTTCTTTTTTTATTTCCACATTAATGTCGGCGGCATGGCGGTAGTAACTCAACAAGCGGTCAAATTCGGCGGATATAAGCAGCGAAATGACTTCTTCCTTAGTGAACTCGTTTAATTTTTCATAAACGGCAGGTAAAAAAGCTTCTATTTCCTTATGCTTGATCTCGGTATTTTTTAATTTTTCCACAAAATGCAGCAACTGATTGGTGCATACTTCCGGTCCCGTCGGTATTTTAACCTGTTCAAACTTTTTTCCTATTTGTTTTTCTATTTGTTTAATCCGGAAATGTTCTTTTAAGTTAATAATTACGATGGAAATTCCGGATTTACCCGCCCGTCCGGTCCGGCCGCTGCGATGAGTGTAGTGTTCAACATCGTCGGGAAGGTTGTAATTAATGATATGCGTTAAATCCGTCACGTCGATTCCGCGGGCGGCGACATCAGTTGCCACCAGCATTTGCAGATTCCTGCTTCTAAAGCGGTTCATGACGGTATCTCTTTGCGTCTGAGAAAGATCACCATGCAGCGCATCCGCGTTATAGCCGTCTTTCATCAGGGCATCGGCGACTTCCTGTGTTTCGATTTTCGTCCGGCAAAATATTATCGCGTAGATGTCCGGATAAAAATCGGCGATTCTTTTCAGGGCAACGTACCTGTCTTTGGCATGGACAACATAGTACTGGTGTTCAATATTTTCGGCCCCCGTATTTTTAGAGCCGACTGTTATTTCCATAGGCTTTTTCATGTAGCTGCGGGCGATATTTTCTATTTCCCCGGGCATTGTTGCGGAAAAAAGCAGGACCCTTTTTGTTCGGGGCGTTGTGGCTAAAATATCATTCAAATCGTCTTTGAAACCCATATCCAGCATTTCATCGGCTTCATCGAGCACCAGCCAGTTGATGGCGGAAACATTCACCTTTTTTCGCTTCAGCATGTCGAGCATTCGGCCGGGCGTGGCGACAACAATCTGTGCTCCTGCGGCCACCTGTTTTATCTGACTTAAAATATTAGCACCGCCGTAAATCGGCACAATATTAACGCCTTCAATATATTGGGAAAAATGGTTGAGATCCTCCGTAATCTGAAGGCACAGCTCTCTGGTGGGCGCCAGGATCAATGCCTGCGTCGAAGTTGATGAGGGATCAATCTGCTGGATAATGGGAATGCCAAATGCAGCCGTTTTGCCTGTTCCCGTATGAGCCAGAGCAACAAGATCCCTTTCGTCCTCCAATAAGAAGGGGATAACCTTTTCCTGGACAGACATCGGAGCGACAAAACCCATTTCGGTTATTGCTTTGAAGATTCTTTTGTCGACGCCCAATTCTTTAAATGTTTTAGTATTTGTTTTTATAATGTTTCCTCGCTTGTTTTTAGGGATTTAATTCCGGTGGAAATTATGGAAAGGAATAATTGAATGATTCTTTATACTCAATTGATAAAATTCTCAAGAAAAGCTTTTGTTGTATCGTTTCGCCTGCGAAGGATGATTTTGAACAATAATATCCTTTTGTCTCTGCTTTTTACCGGCATCTTTTTCGATAAAAATTTTCCGGCCGGTTGCGGGATCAATTCCGGTCCAATACATTAAGCTGGAATAAGTGGAAGGTGTCGGTGTAAAAATCTGCACCTGCCGGGGATTAATCTTCAGATTACGGGACGTAAAAGCTTTGAGATCGCGCATATCTTCATCGGTGCAGCCGGGATGCGCAGCAATGAAATAATAAGTCAGAAACTGCCTGCATCCTGCGTCCCGATTTAACTTCTCAAAAATTGTCTTGAACTCCAGCAGGGCTTCGATCCGCGGCTTCCCCATAATTTTCAGGATCTTTTCGTTGGTGTGTTCCGGTGCCACCTTGAGCTGGCCGGAAATGTGGTGGCGCACCAGCTCCTGCATGTAATCCAGGCAATGTTTTTTGTCGGCCAGCAACAGATCGTATCTGATGCCGGAAGCGACAAATACTTTTTTAACCCCCTTTATTTTTCTTATCCGGCGCAGCAAGTTAATCTGTTTTTCGTGATCGACATGCAGATTTGCACAAACGTGCGGGTAAAGACATCTCTTGTCCGGACAGGCACCCCGTGTTTGCCTGCGGGCGCAGTCAATGCCGTACATATTGGCCGAAGGCCCGCCCACGTCGAGGATATAACCTTTAAAATCCGGTAAGGCGACGAGCTTCTGCACCTCGGATATTATCGAGTTTTCGGAACGCGAAATAATTGTTCTGCCTTCGTGGACACCAATCGAGCAGAAATTGCATTCTCCTACACAACCGCGGTGTGAAGTGATGGAAAACTTGATCGTATCCATCGCTTTGACTTTGCCCTGAGCCGAATAAAACGGATGCACATCGCGCGCAAAATCAAGTGCATAAAGCTGATCCAGTTCACTGGTGGTAAGAGTCGGCTGGGGTGGATTGTGGATTAAAAATCTGGTGCCGTGTTGTTGCGCCATTCCACGCGCCGTCATCGGATCATTGTTCTTATAAAACAGATCAAACATTGCGGCGAAGGTATTTTTATCCGCAGTTACCTCTTCGAAAGAAGGCAGTTCCAAAAAACCGGCAGGCTTTTGTGAATCTATATAACAGAGGCCCCTGATATCTTTTGTATTCCGGCGATTTTGCAGTGCTTCAGCCAGTTCCAGAATTGCTTTTTCGGCCATGCCGTAAACAAGAAAATCGGCGCGGGCGTCAAAGAGAATGGCGCGGCGGATGGAATCCGACCAGAAATCATAATGGGCTATGCGCCGCAGGCTGGCTTCAACGCCGCCTAAAACAAGAGGTTTGGTGCCTTTAAAATGCTGACGGATGAGATTGGCATAGGCAACGCAGGCTCGATCCGGACGCCGGTTGTTTTTTCCGCCGGCGGTCAAATCATCGCTGAGTCGCTTCTTTTTCGTGGCGGTGTAATTGGCGACCATAGAATCCATGCAGCCGCCGGTTATTCCCCAGAATAATTCCGGTTCGCCCAAACGCGATATATCATCAGCATTGTTCCGGTCGGGCTGCGCGATTATCCCGACCCGAAAACCGGCTGCAAGCAGAACATGGCCAATAACGGAAACACCGCTGAATGGGCTGTCGATGTATACATCTCCGGTAACGAGGATAATATCGAGTTTATCCCATTTCAGTTTCTTTAATTCCGCCTTGGTTGTGGGTAAAAACATTCTGCAGATGCTTTATTTTTCGATTGCTGCGGAATACCGCATGAAAATATTAGAGAAACAGCTGGGCGCCCTGGCGCACAGCAAAACATTCCAGTTGCTTTTCATGCCGGGCAATTTCTTTTTGGCATTCATCGACAATTAATTCAACTTCGTCATCTACTCTTTCCTGATTGTGATGAAACAGCCCTAAATTTTTCACACCGGCATTCAACGCTAATTTCAGGGCGTCTTGATAAAAAGAATGTCCCCAGCCCCTTGTTTTTTCGTATTCTTTTTCGGTGTATTCCGCATCATGAATAAGCAAATCGGCACCCTGGACAAAGTTCACATAATCCTGATATTCAAGTCCTCCTTGGTGACGGACCCCCAGTTCATTATCCGTGAGAAAAACAAAACATTTACCGTCTTCTTCAAATTTATAGCCGTTTCCCTGATTAGGATGGCTCAGAGCAACGGGTGTTATCGTCATGGAACCAACCTGAAAAGAATCGACACATGTATTCTGGTAAGATAAACCGGCATTAATTGCGGTGAAATCAACAGGGAAATTCGGAGGCGTCATGATTCCCGTGATCATATCTTTTAAAGATGCCTGAGCAACAGAGCATCCCCAGACGCTAATGCTGGTTCTATGGGCATAAATTGGTTTAAAAAAGGGAAATCCCATAATATGATCCCAATGAGCGTGCGTTAATAATAAATTGTAAGTGTATTGATTTTCCGCCAGGAGAAAATTCCCCAGTTCACGGATACCCGATCCGGCGTCAACAATAATTATATCATTACTTTTGTTTCTGATTTCGAGGCAAGTCGTGTTGCCACCATAACGTAAATATTGTTTACCCGATACAGGTATGGAACCTCTTGCACCCCAGCAGCGAATTATCATTTTCTCCCTCTTATCTTAACATTAATAAAGAAAATTTTATATGCAAAATACATGCAAAATACTCCATACTTTTTTTCTTCGTCTTAATGCCGCAAATGGATGAACACCTCTTTCATACTGTAATATATACTGTATTCTCCGTTACCTTGATCGATGGTTACAAGATTGGCGGCAAGTGTTCTATCTTCATTTTTCCCGATCTACACTTTCACCAGCGTCCGGGCTTAATCATAGTCGGTGAATTTCACCGGATTACCCGTGCATTTTTCCGGTGAAATTTCAGACAGTTGATGAGAAATTCCCTTTTTCAGGCGGGGAAGTATAAGAATATCGGCTGTGTATGTCAAGGCAACATTTAGTGTTTTGAAATTCCGGATTATCCATAAGATTTGCTATTATGCAAAAAGATGTTAAATTAGAACGAAATTACTTATCTTCAGGAGGTAAGTTCAATGAAAAGCATAACAATAAAAGGCATGAGTTGTCATCATTGTGTCATGGAGGTGACCAAAGCGTTAAGCTCCATTGATGGCATCAAGAATGTTAATGTCGATTTAGAAAGTAATTTGGCCACTTACGAAGAAACAAAGCCTGTTGATTCCAAAATTGTGGCCGATGCGGTAAAAAAGGCGGGATACGAAGTTGGCTGAAAAAGTTACTTTAGATATTCGCGGGATGAGTTGTGCCGCCTGTGTCCGGCGGGTGGAAGAAGGTTTGCGTGATACGCCCGGCGTCCGGAATGTTGCGATTAATTTCGCCACGGAAAAAGCGTTGGTCGAATACGAAGCCGATCTCGTGGATATAAATACTCTGCAAAATAAGGTGCGCGATCTGGGTTATGAAGCCTTTGCCGAGGCTCAAGGGTCATCTCTGCGCCAGGACAAGGTTACCATTTCAGTAGGTGGAATGACCTGCGCCGCTTGTGTCCGGCGGGTGGAAAACGCTCTTAAAGAAGTCGAAGGTATCCAGGAAGCCTCTGTCAATCTGGCCACCGGCCGGGCGACGGTGATCCATGCCGCCAAGTGGGAAGGCATGAGGGCACTGGAAAAAGCCGTTGTCGATCACGGTTATCAATTTCTGGGAGAAGTTCTGGATTACCTGCCCGATCCGGCTGAAGCCGCCCGTGCCCGCGAGCTCAAAGAATTGAAACTGAAAGTGACCAGTGGCGCCATTTTAAGCGTTATTATTTTTTTTGGCTCCATGCAGCACTGGTTTGGTTTTTTGCAGGGAATTCCCCGGCAGACCATGCTTTACGCCATGTTTGTACTGACTTTCCCCGCCGTTTTCTGGGTCGGGAGCCGGTTTTTTGTCGGTGCAATAAAAGCGGCGCGTCAAAAGACCTCGGATATGAATACACTGGTGGCCGTAGGCTCCCTTTCCGCCTATCTCTATTCCGCCGCTGCTACATTTTTCCCGCATTTTTTTATGACTGCCGGCATTATGCCCCACGTCTATTACGACGGGGCGGCCATGATTATCACCCTTATTCTTGTCGGCAGGCTGCTGGAGGCAAAAGCGAAGGGTAAAACCTCGACGGCAATCAAACAGCTTTTGGAGCTGAAACCGAAAACAGCCCATTTATGGCGCGACGGCGGAGTAATCGACGTTGCGGTCGAAAACGTAATGGTGAATGATGTTCTGCTGGTTAAACCCGGTGAGAGCATTCCGGTGGATGGCACAATCCTTTCCGGCGAATCCACCATCGACGAATCCATGCTGACCGGCGAAAGCATGCCGGTATCCAAAGAGATCGGGCAAAAAGTTTTTGCCGCTACAATTAATAAAATGGGCAGCTTCACCTTCCGGGCCACAGGCGTGGGCGCGCAAACGGCTTTGGCCCAGATTATCCGGCTGGTGGAAGAAGCGCAGGGCTCCAAAGCTCCCATTCAGCGTCTGGCCGATAAAGTGGCGGCGGTTTTTGTTCCGGTTGTTTTCATTATTGCATTTGTCACTTTTCTGATCTGGTACTTCCTCCCCGATCAGGGCATCTTCAGCCGCGCCCTGATTAACTTTGTTTCCGTGCTGGTTATTGCCTGTCCGTGTGCTCTGGGGCTGGCTACACCGACAGCGATTATGGTGGGTACAGGCCTGGGTGCGCAAAGCGGCATATTGATAAAAGGGGGCGAAGCGCTGGAAAAGGTGCACAAGTTGACTACCGTCATCTTCGATAAAACCGGAACGCTAACCCGTGGTGAACCGGTGGTGACTGATATCGTTGCGGCAGATGGCTTTACAAAAGAACAGGTTCTGGCTTATGCGGCAGCTCTGGAGTCAACTTCCGAGCATCCGCTCGCCCAGGCTGTTTTAAAAAAAGTCAAAGATGACAATATTGCTGTTGCCCCTACGGAAAAATTTACCGCTTTTTCCGGATTAGGGGCGAAGGCAGTGGTTGCCGGCAAATTATATCTTATCGGCAATCGTCTGCTTATGCAAAATGAAAACATTCCCACGGATGTATTGAACAACGATGCCGGGAGACTCGCAGGGGAAGGTAAGACCGTTGTTTATCTGACCCAGGAAAACAATCTTATGGGCTTAATTGCTCTGGCCGACGTGCCGAAAGACTCCGCGGAAAATGCTATCGAAAGTTTGAAGAGCATGGGGCTGGATGTGGTAATGGTTACCGGAGACAATAAAGGCACCGCTTATGCCATCGCCCGGCAACTGGGAATTAATCGGGTGCTGGCTGAAGTCCTTCCGGCGAATAAAGCAGATGAAATAAGAAAACTGCAAAGTACCGGGGAAGTCGTGGCCATGGTAGGCGACGGCATCAATGATGCGCCGGCTCTTGCGGCGGCGGATGTCGGCATCGCCATTGGCGCCGGAACGGATGTGGCCATAGAAGCCGCCGACATAACCCTGATCCGCAGCGATCTCATGGGCGTGCCGGAGGCAATAACCCTCTCGGAAACTACCATAAGGGTAATCAAGCAGAATCTATTTTGGGCCTTCTTTTACAATGTCATCGGTATTCCCATCGCCGCCGGCGTGTTGTATCCCTTTTTCGGCATCCTGCTTAACCCCGAATATGCCGCCGCGGCAATGGCTTTCAGTTCATTTTCAGTGGTCAGCAACTCCCTGCGGCTGAGAAGGATTTGGAATAAGCAAAAGAATTAAATCCGGCATAATAAGGAGAACGATCTATCGCTTTTCAGCGGAACAGAGATTTGCTCGTCAGGCGCTGGATTTCCTTCTCGTCGGTCCAGATAATCTCGCCGGTTTGGATACTAACCAGTTGCAGCGTAATGTTGTAGTAAATGATATCCTGCCTGTCTGTTCTTTTACGGATACTGGAAATGGCGCCTCTTAAGATCAATTTGGCGCCGACCAACTTGCCAACCCGCACAACTGTGTTGTTATCGAATAATCCTGACTGCTGCAATTGCAGTTGATTCAAGATGTCTTCTATAGCCTGATCGTCGATAAAATTAGCAACGCCATCGTTTATCAATCTGGTCCTTATTTTTTCCATAATGGCGCGCGTATTAACATGTTCATCTGTTTCGTTCTTCATATCGCGGGCCAGCATCCAACGCGGCTTTTCATTGGCGTATTGCATGCTGTTTATAAAAGCAGTTTTTTTAATGGAATCGACCATGTATTCACTGACATCTTTCAGATCTTTAGCCGACCAGTCGGAACCGGTAACGGTTTCTTCATCTTTTATCTCATATCTGATTGTTGGCGCACATGCCGATAAAAAGGCAATCAAAACAGTCAACAATAATAAACTAATTTTAGATGACATATTACCTCCGAAGTTTTCTCCGCTTTCATTTTTTACTTAGCGAACGAAAAATAAGCAATCCCTATTTTGTTCTTTTCCAACTTAATTGTTTTCTCCTGTACGCCGCAGCCATAATCAATTCTGATCTTATGCTCGCCGGGAGCAAGGCCGTTTACGCGTAAATAATGAATGTTTCCAGGCAATGTTGACCAACTGCGCAAATCCGCCTGCTCGAAGGCCATCCAGACAGCCCCGCTGATATTAATCAGCAGCTTCAATAAAAAACCGGTCAGCGGATCGTCTTTTGCTATTCTATCTGCAGCTGCAATCGCTGATATTTGAACGGCCGCTTTGGCCGTCATACGGCTGATCAGTTTAGCGATTATCGCCGGCTTGTTTTTTTCATACTGTGTCAGAACCGTACTTTCCAAATTGTAAAGCATTCCGGCCGAGCCCGCGATATTGCCGTCCAGGATGACATCACATTTCGATACTGCGGAAACAGTCGGTGCATAAGAAGCATAAGCAAAGCCCAACTGTATAATTACATCTTTCGTGACCACCGGCAATGGCCCCCATTTCACCTGATATTTATGCGGCACCAGTCCCGTATCAATAAATATCACCAGATCCGTTGATTTTCTCTTCTTAGCCAGCCTTTCTGTTTCCGCCTGCCATTTCATTTTCCGGTATTCGATTCCGGCATCGTCCGGTTTGTTTTCCATTTCATACATAATGGCGGAAATCAGCCGGGCAAAAGGATTTTCCAGATAGTTACGTTCCTCACTTGCTTCCACATACTGATTAATTTTGCTGATTGTTCTGTTGCGTTCCACAACAGCTCCCGCAAAATCACCCTTACCTAAATATGCCAGAACCAGATAGGGACTGATCATTATTTTTTCGTGCATTTCCGCTTCATATTCCTGCGTTGTATCATCCGTAAGAATTGAGCCGAATCCTTCCGTCAGGGAAATTGTGCCTTCAATCGTCAGAAATCTTTTTTCGGCCTCCTGCAGGTCGGCAATGCATTGATCATATTTTCCGGCATTGAGGGCGATCTTCCCGCGCTCCAATAGAACCAGATATTTATTTTGTTTAGCCCTGTCGGATTTTACTGTTTGCGCCACGAAGTTATCTGCATGTTCCAGCGCCAATTCAGCATCATCATTTTTCAGCGCAGTTATAAAAGCACAGGTTTCGTCCGTGTAGAGAGCCGCAGCCGGGCAGATAGAGGCGTTCCAAAATATCAGCGAAAATATCAAAGGAATTGAAAGATGTTTAATAATAATCATCATCTTCTTAGAAGAAAACATTATTAAGATATTTGATGGAACAGGAACGATAGATTCTCAGGCATCGATATTGCCAAACAACCAAAACGGAGGAGTTATAATTAATGTTTACCTAATCCGATTAGCGCAAATTTCAGCACAAATTTAGTGTCCTTCTCCATGTCGGAGTTTGTTCCCAAAGACTCAGTCCGGGATACTTCAAATCCAAGTATCCAACACTGTTTATGATAGGTCAACCCAAAAGTGTTTTCAATATTCCTGGAATTCAAACGATCTACCCTTGTAACATATGTAGCGTTAATTTTATCCGTGATAATCGCCTTAAAATAAGCATCGATTTCTTCTATAGAGTCCCGGGTGTAACGATAGCTTAATGTCGCACTGTCGCCGCGCTTATCACTTATAGTCATATCGTAATTTGTTACTGTCCAGCCGTCATATACATTGTATCTATTTCTTGCGGCAAACGATAAATATCGATGCGGCTGGAAATCCAATTCCGCTATCATGTCGGACCAATAACGTTTTGGCGTAGTTCCTCTATCTCTTTTGGCCTCGTTGATATCAAAAGTTTGAAGAAGTTTCACACGTAAAAATTCCAGATAATTGTAAGTGCCTTTGTCATCTTTTTGCTTGGCCGTAAATGTGTTGGTCAGCCCCCAGGCAATCGCATTTTGCTCCATAATGGCATTGGTGGGAGGAGATGTAACAGGCGTCACAGTGGGCGTAATTGCAGGTGCAAAATCGGGAAGGTCGGTTTGTGAAACATTGGGAGTGTAAGCATAGGTTAACTCCGGTTTAATTTCATGCCGGACTTTTTCCCAGCTTTGCACATTAACATCAAAGACACGGGATATCTGGCTGCTGACAGCCAGAGAAAAATCATAAATGCTTCGGGTGCTGGTTTTATTTTCTCCGTTGGCCACATCATCATCCCGACTCCAGAATGTTTCTCTAAAGGCAATTTTCGGAATTACTTTGGCGTAACGGGAAATATTAAACGGCAAGGAAAAAGTCGGGTATAAGTCAACAAAATGTCCTTTTTGTCCATCGTTGCGATAATAATAATCATACACTGTCGTGAACTCATAATAGAGAGGCGATTTAAACAGCGGTTGCTTACTCCCTGTAAAAGAAATCTCCGGATACCTTTGCAAGGTGCTGTCATTACTGGTTGATGCCAGATTATCAGTGTAACTGACTAATGCCGTCAAATTAAAATTTGACCATCCTTTGTACAGACGGGCAGTCGATTCTAAAGAGGACAGCGATTCGTCTCCCAAAAAAGAAATTTTCTTAAACGGATTTACTTCTGTTCGTGCATAGTTGTCACGGTAATAATTGTGGGAGGAAAAATCACGGAAATACCAGTTGTCCGACACCTTACGCAAATCAGTGCGCAGATATGAACTGGAATCGAAATTTGTCTGATGATTCAGATAATAGGACCAGCGGTTTCGAGAAGAATTATTTGGAGGTCCGCTTGCCGTTGCTGCAGCATTTGAGTCGGCAGGAGACTTATTATCGTTCAAATAATCTCCATAGAAGGTACCGTAGGAGTTTTTCCCGGCATAGTATCGGAATTCCGCACCTTCTTTCCAACCTCTTTTCTCCATATACCGTTGATAAAAAGTTGCATCCATCTGGGGAGAAATAGCCCAGAAATATGGGAGTTCTACATCAAGGCCATCCTTATTTTTGGAGTAGGAAAGATAGGGAAGAAGGAATCCCGACTGGCGCTTGGTTTTAGCGGGAAAAGGCAGAAACGGTGTGTAAAATACCGGCATGTTTTTGGCAACCATCCGGGCATCTTTCATTAATCCGTAACCCTCAACCGTTACTTTCATTTCACTGCCGGCAATTGCCCAATCGGGATCATCGCCGTCACACGTCGTCGCCACCGGTTGTATTATCTTATAGGTCATTTCTCCGGTTTTTTCTATTTCGTCGCCCTTGACATAGAAATGATTTTGCGCATAAAAAGCCCGGCCTTTATAGGCAATGCCCGTTTTCTTCTCGACATTAAATACTATTTTATCACCGGCCAGAGTATCTGCGCCCATTTTAAGAAAAGCATTGTTGTATGCCGTGGCGACATTCGTCTTCTTATCATACTCCACTTCATCGGCTGTTAAAACTCCTCCGTCGTAAGTTACAACTACGGAGCCCTGAGCATGATAGACATCGCTGGCATTATCGTAATCCATGACATCCGCATCAATATTGACCGGGCTGTCAGAGTTTTTCGTCCTGGCTGCTGATGATAATTGAGGACATAAAACAAAAACGATTACTAAAAGCAGCAATGAAGTTATTAAATTCTTCTTAAGAAAATCAACAAAAGCCAAAATATGCCCCTTTTATTATGAACCATCCCGCTTTAAGTTACCTTATCGCTTCAAACATGAAACGATTCGCAAAAAGTCGCAAAATTAACAATTTTCAGACGCCCTCGTAAAATGGCCGCAGGCCATTCATTTTAATTCAAGCTTCTTACCATAAGACAGCACTTCAGGGAAAGCTTGTTTTATCTCTCCTACCAAATAAAGAGAACCGGCCGCACAAATCATATCCCTCCTGTCGGCCATTTCCAGCGCACGCTCCATAGATTGAGACACATTTTCCGTAATTACAGCCCTGTAGCCCAGTTTTTTCACGTATTCATTAATAGTTGCCACCGGCACAGCGCGTCCGGCCTGCAGCTGCGTCAGAATAATCTGATCAGCCAGGGGGACTATTTTTTCGAGCATTTTGCGGTAATCTTTATCAGCCAACGCGCTGAAAATGAAAATCAGCCGGGAATAAGTGAAATCATTTTTCAGCGACCGGCATAAAGCATTTATGCCCGCCGGATTGTGTGCGCCGTCAACGACGAAAAGCGGTTCACGGCAGAGGATTTCGAGGCGTCCATTCCACTTTGTATTACGCAGTCCTTTCCTGACAGACGCAGCATCAACCGGAAATCCGTTGAGACCGGCAATTTCCAGTGCAGCTAAAGCCAGCGCCGCATTATCCAGCTGATGCCTGCCTGTTAAAGGAACAGTCAAATCATAAAATTTACTGTACAGTCCGGAATAGGCAACCAATCCATTTTCCTGTTGTTGAATTTTTATATCCTTGCCCATTCTATAGAGGCCGGCCTTGTTGCTGCGGCAAACATTTTCCAGCACTTCTATTACTTTTTTTTGTTTTGCCGCCGTAATACAAACGCCCTGTTGTTTAATTATGCCTGCTTTTTCCCTGGCGATTGCCGTCAGAGTTTTGCCCAAATAAGCCGTGTGGTCAAAAGCGATATTGGTGATAACCGATACAAGAGGTTGGCAGACATTTGTGGCGTCCAGCCTGCCGCCCAGGCCTGTTTCCAGAACGGCTATATCAATTTCCCGACGCTGAAAATATAAGAAGGCTGCGGCAGTTAATAATTCAAAATAAGTCACCGGCTGTTCGATCTTTTTTTTTACCGCTGAAATTATTCGGCCAAAGTCGCCTGCCGAAATTTGCTTTTTATTAACTCTGATTCTCTCCCGCACGTCGATTAGATGCGGTGATGTGTAAAGACCGGTTTTATAACCTGCCGCCTGCAGAATCGATGCGGTCATGGCCGCAGTCGACCCTTTTCCGTTGGTGCCGGCAATCAATATTGTCTTATAGGAGTTTTGCGGATTGCCCAGACGCGATAAAAGCTCGGAAATTGCCGTAAGCCCGAAATGCATAACATCGATATTCAAGCTGGTAATATATGCGGCGGGATCAATTTTATTCATGGATTTTGTTGCCATCAAATACGGATTTTCTGACCATCTTCGATTATGCGGATTTCCCGGTCTTTTATCGCAGCAACTTCTTTCCGGATAATTTTACGGTAGATGGGCTTTATATGGTAAAGATAAATTATGGGCTTTGCCTGGGCTAATTTTTTAAGTTCAGCCGCAAGATAACGCGGAGTAAGATGACCAGTTTTATCGGCGACGTCACTCATCCTGTTGGGTAAAGAAGTTTCTATGAAAACCGCTTTGAGTCCTTCAATTTTTCCGGCTGTTTGCCAGACTTCTTCCGTCGGCCCCGTATCTCCCATAAAAATTACCGCTTTGCCCTCGGCTTCAATAATGTACCCAACAGTTTCCACTGAATGATGAAGACCGACGGCTTTTACCAGTAAGTCGCCGATTTGCTGCTTCCTTCCCGGTTTGATTATTTGAAACTTGATGACCGGTGTTTTAGAGTTGGGAATCCTGGAAAAATCAGGCCAGACAACATTATTAAACAAGTTCCGGTGAATCGCATCAATGATGCCT